>NZ_PRLH01000123.1 GCF_003013815.1 Cyanothece sp. BG0011
GGTTTTTTTATTGCTCTTTTTGCGAATGCAGACACTTTTCATATGATTAGTCGACTCTCAACGGATGGAATTTTACGAGAAGCAATTGTGAATAGTGCAGTAGAATTACAAAAAAATTGTGATGATGATAATAGTTTAAGTTGTGTCAAAAATACAACAGAACAAAACTTAGATAATCTATCTCTTCCTATAGGTTGGAGTTGTACCAATTTTCAACAACAAACGAGTCTTGATTATATTCCTCTTTTTGGTTTGCGTGTTTGTGATAGCAGAGAAAATAATAGTCCACCCGAAAAAACTGAAAAACGATTTAATTATCCCCTCGTAGGAATTAAAATAGTAAAAGTGCTTTTAGGTTTGATCATTAGTGCTGTTGCGATTTCTATGGGTTCTTCTTTCTGGTTTGATATACTGAATAAACTTGTTAATGTTCGTAACACAGGAAGTAAACCAACTGCGGAGAGTCAACTAACCGAAAAATCAGCCAAAGGTTCCTAATATTATTTTAAAAGATTTATGATTAAAGTAGTCGGAATTGGCTTAAATGGAAGAGAAAGTTTAACGATCAATGTACAAAAAATTGTCGATACTGCTAACTTATTAATGGGAAGCGATCGCCATTTAAGTTATTTTCGGGATCATCCTGGGGATAAGGTCATTATTAGTAACTTTTATGAGGATATCAAAACCCTTCAACACATTAAAAGTTATCATCAATCTATTGTAATTTTAGTGAGTGGTGATCCTTTATTTTTTGGCTTAGGACGATTATTATTAGAACAGTTTGACTCAGAAGAATTAGAGTTTTACCCCCAGGTTAGTTCAATACAATTAGGGTTTAGTCGGGTTAAAACCCCTTGGCAAGATGCTAAAATAATTAGTGGTCATGGTCGTCATTTAGATGAGTTAATTACCAGCTTCCAACAAGGAGTAGAAAAAATTGCTATCCTAACAGATAGTAAGAATAATCCTCAAGCGATCGCTCGTCTTTTTCTCAATTTAAATATTCCGATTAATTATGAGATTTGGGTCTGCGAAAATTTAGGAAATACAGATGAAAAGGTAAACGCTTTTACCCCTCAAACTTTAGCGAATACAAGTTATCCGTTTGCTGCGCTGAATGTTGTCATTTTATTACGTACAAATAATATTAATTTATCTAAACAAGAGCTTGACAATTTACCAATTTTGGGTATAGAAGATCATTATTTTATAAGTTTTAAAGATCGTCCTGGACTGATGACAAAACGAGAAATCAGGACAATTATTTTAGGAGAATTAGGCTTAAAATCACAAGAAATTATTTGGGATATTGGCGCAGGGACGGGATCAGTTTCTATCGAAATAGCTCGTTTATGTCCTAAAAGTCAGGTGTTTGCCATTGAAAAAACCGCAATGGGTATTAATTTAATTAATAAAAATTGTCAACGATTTGAGGTTAATAATATCACATCGTTTCAAACAAAAGCCCCCGATAAATTATCAACATTACCGAATCCTAATCGAATTTTTATCGGTGGCAGTGGGGGAAATTTAATGGATATTTTAGATGTTTGTCAAGAAAAATTAGTTAAAGATGGAATTATTATTATTGCCTTGGCAACCTTAGAAAATTTAGCATTAAGTTTAGATTGGATCAATAAAAATAACTGGAATTATCAACTATTAAACATTAATATATCTCGCTCTCTTTCCATTGCTCATTTAACTCGTTTATCCCCTTTAAATCCTGTATTTTTAGTCAAAATTCAAAAAAAAGAGTGAGGTTATAGAGAAGTAACAATTAAACCCAGAATTCCCGCAGCCATCAGATAATAACCCAGAGGAAGTAACATTCGATTAATGAGACTGCCCTCACAACCGCTTAAACCGACAGCCGCCAAAGCCGCCACCACATTAGTCACACAAATCATATTTCCGGCTGCACCTCCCATTGCTTGTAAGGCGACAATCACCGCTGCGGAGACACCAATATCAGTGGCAACTCCAAATTGAAATAGAGAAAACATCATATTACTAACTGTGGCACTACCAGAGATAAAAGATCCCATTGCTCCAATCATCGGAGCGAACAAAGGCCAACTTTGACCCGCTAAAGTTGACACTCCATCCGCTAAAGTCAAAGGCATACTAGGGAGGCCTGAATCATTAAACCCTGAGTTAATAAAGACTCTTGCCATCGGCACAGCAGCAGCAAGAACGAAGGCCGTTCCTGTCAAAGTTGAGACAGCATTGAGGGTAGCTTGTTTAAGGGTTTGGGTTTTCATTCGATAGATAACATAAGTCACCATTACCACCAAGAAAAAAATAGTTCCTGGTAAATAAAGGGGTTGAGAATTAATGTTGATTTCAGTTCCCCAGAGGGTAGGAAAACTGAAGCGAAGCGATCGCAACCATTCCTTAAAAGGTAAAAAGGGCAATCGTGAGAGTACCAGAAATAAACCGACCAAAACGTAAGGAGTCCACGCTTTCCATAGGGACATCTCTGAGACTGGATCATTATTGCTAACATTGCCTAAGTTGCCCATCCAGCCATCCTCCCAAGCTTCTCTAGGAGGCAACTCCCAAGCTTGTTTAGGGGTTAAAAAACCTTTTCGAGTCAAGGGGACAACAATGGCTAAACCTAGTAAACCTCCGGCAAGGGAGGGGAACTCTGGCCCTAAAAAAATAGCTGTTAAAGTTGAAGGAATGGTAAAAGCAAAGCCAGCAAATAATGCAAAAGGCCAAACCTTCAAACCTTCTTTCCAGGAACGACGTTGACCAAAGTAGCGAGTTAGACAAGCAGCGACAAATAGAGGAATCAGTGTTCCGACGATACTGTTTAAAATTCCTGCGTTGATAACGATACGCTCGAAATATTCAGCATAGGTGGTGTTGAGTTGTGTGATGTAATTCTCTACGACAGGAGTTCCCTCTAATCCCGTATTAATCCCTAATAAAACCGCAATACCCACCGCCCCAAATACTACGGGGGTGCTATTGGCAATTAACGCCACCATTGCCGCAGCTAAGGCCGGAAACCCCAAGGCCACTAATAGGGGGCCACCAATAGCAGCCGAAGTTCCAAAACCGGAGGCACCTTCAATAAAGCCTCCAAACAACCAAGCAATGATGATGGCTTGAATGCGTTTATCAGGAGAAACGTCTAATAGTCCTTGACGAATGCTGGCGATCGCCCCTGACTGCTGTAAAACTTTTAGCAAGACAATAGCCCCGAACACAATGTAAAGAATTTCGGCCGCCGTTACCAGTCCTTCAACCGTCGAAGCAGCGATAACCGATATGGGGGTTTTCCAGATCAATAGGGCAATCACTATCGTTACTAAATAAGTGATGGGCATAGCAATTTTAGCCGGTCGTCTCGCCACCACTAATAACAAAAATACAGTAACAATCGGAGCTAAAGCTAGGAAATAATAGGGTAATAATTTCATATAGCAGTTCCCATACTTGTGAGGTACAAAGTTGTCTAGTTTTAGGGAATAGGGAATAGGGAATAGGCAAGGGTTCTCCCCCTTTTGTGAGGGGGAGTTAGAGGGGGTGGCAATAG
Source organism: Cyanothece sp. BG0011 (assembly GCF_003013815.1). Taxonomy (GTDB): domain Bacteria; phylum Cyanobacteriota; class Cyanobacteriia; order Cyanobacteriales; family Microcystaceae; genus Crocosphaera. The sequence goes on from NZ_PRLH01000123.1 coordinate 3,551, forward strand.
TAAGGAATTAAAAGTGTACCTCATGAGATCAAAAATTTGATATCTCCTGTCTTCAAAAAACAGGAGATATCAAGAAGATATTAAATATTATCCGGCTTTCTTCTTCTTAGCTTTTTGCTTTTCTCTTTGTTTAGCTCGTTTAGCGGCTGCTTTCGCTTCTTTGTCAGCTTGTATTTTTGCTTGTTCAGCTTTTAATCGTTCTTCTTCTTTTTTCTCCAAATAGTAGTAGTAATTGCCAGGATAAACAATTAAATCACCATCACGAATTTCGACAATTTTATTAGCGACTTGTGAGATAAAAAAGCGATCGTGAGACACTAATAAAACCGTGCCATCGTACTTAGAAAGGGCTTGTTCTAACATTTCTTTGGCCGGAATATCTAAATGATTCGTCGGCTCATCCAAAACCAGTAAATTAGCTGGTTGTAAAAGCATTTTAACCAAAGCAAGACGAGCTTTTTCTCCCCCACTTAACCCTTCAACTTTTTTAAATACCGTTTCACCACTGAATAGGAAACGGCCCAAGAGACTTCTGACTTCAACATTTTTCCAGTCCGGAACCTCATCATGAATGGTATTCATGACCGTTTTATTTAAGTCTAAAGCCTCTGCTTGGTTTTGTTCAAAATAGCCTGGGATAATATTATGTTTGCCTAAAGTCACCAGTCCGTCACTGGGTTTTTCTAGTCCCATAATGAGACGAAGTAACGTCGATTTTCCGGCACCATTAGGACCTAAAAAGGCAATGCGATCGCCTCTTTCAACGGTTAAATTAGCTTCTAAGAAAAGAATTTGCTCATCATAAGTATGAACTAAATCTTTGATAATCACCACTTCTTTGCCACTTTTTGGAGCCGGAGGAAACTCAAAGGTAACGGTTTTAACCTTAGCCACAGGAGCGTCTACCCGGTCCATCGATTGTAACTGCTTTTCACGACTTTTTGCTTGGGTGCTTCGGGTGGCACTAGCACGGAAGCGATCAATAAATTCTTGTTGTTTAGCGATTTCCTTTTGTTGCCGTTCATAGGTGTTTTCTTGAATTTCACGGCTCAAGTTTTTCTGCTCAACATAATCAGAATAGTTACCGATGTAAGTCGTCGAAATCCCTCGCTCGGTTTCTACAATTTTTGTGCAGATTTTGTTTAAGAATTCCCGTTCGTGGGAGACAATCACCATGGGAATATTTAGCCCTTTGAGATAACCTTCTAGCCATTCAACGGTTTCGTGATCAAGGTGGTTGGTTGGTTCGTCTAAGAGTAATAAATCTGGATCTTGAAGCAGAATTTTTCCTAAACTCATGCGCATTTGCCAGCCACAACTAAAATCACTGACTAACCGCTCACTATCGTCGAGTTCAAAGCCCATTTCTGGTAAAATTTTAGCGATCGCTGCTTCTAACACATACCCGTCTAACGCTTCAAATTTCCGTTGTAAATCGTCTAATTTGTGAATTAATTCGTCTAGTTCATCGGGATCGGCCGTTTCCATTTGTTGAGTCACCTTAGCTAATTCATCTTGTACCGAATTAGCCTCAGAAAACACCGTCCAAAACTCTTGATTAACGGTCCGAGTGGGTTCAACTTCAAACTCTTGGGTTAAATAACCAATTTTAAGACTACTGGGACGAATCACTTCCCCGGATGTGGGTTCAATTTCCCCTTTAATAATTTTTAGTTGGGTAGATTTTCCTGCACCATTGGCCCCGACTAAACCGATCCGTTCCCCTGGGTTAACTTCCCAAGTCACGTCTTTTAACACTTCTGCGTTAGGGTAAATTTTACTGATTCTTTCGAGTCTTAGCATTAAATGTCCTAATGAGTTCTGCTACTGGGCAACTTTGTTAAAGCAAATTTCTTTATCTCAAATACAGTGTAAACAATATTGTCCCGAAAAATTGTGGTATTTGTACTAATTTTGCACAACTGCAAATTTTTCTCTGACTAATCTCTCACAAAAAGATTGCCATTATTGCCTGTTCAGGGTAATCTATCCATAATTAATGACAACCATTATCCTAGAACAGTTTAAAATTAACATGGAAAAACGCGGCGTAACAGTTTGGTTTACTGGATTAAGTGGGGCTGGAAAAACCACTATCACTCGTGCCTTAGAGCAAAAACTAAGAGATGCAGGTTATTCTCTCGAAATCTTAGATGGAGATATCGTTAGAACCAATTTAACCAAAGGGTTAGGTTTTTCTAAAGAGGATCGTGACACCAATATTCGCCGTATCGGTTTTGTGTGTCACTTACTCACCCGTAACGGTGTCATTGTCTTAGTTTCTGCTATTTCTCCTTATCGTGAGATTCGTGAAGAAGTCAAAGGCAAAATCGGCGACTTTGTGGAAGTATTTGTTAATGCACCTTTGAATGTCTGCGAAGATCGTGATGTCAAAGGATTATATAAAAAAGCCCGTGCAGGAGAAATTAAATCCTTCACCGGTATTGATGATCCCTATGAACCCCCGTTAAACCCTGAAGTTGAATGTCGCACCGATCTCGAAACTTTAGAAGAAAGTGTTAATAAAGTTTGGCAAAAACTCGAAGAAATGGGTTATTTAGCTAAACCAGTTGCGGTTTAATCTATAGCACTTTATAGAATAGGGTGTAGGGGCATAATATATTATGCCCCTACTCGTTTTTTCATTTCATCCTTGTTGCAATGTGCTGTATGTTTAATCTCAAACCCCCCTCAAAAAAGAGGGGTTTATTGTATCGTTAATAGGAAAAATTATTTTCGATAAAGACAAAAACGAATATCAGCTTTAGACGTATTGCCTTTGACTGAAATAATATGTTTTCGTTGAACTTTGGGATGATAAAACCATTGAGAAGTCATCGGAGTTTTCACTGAATCTATTTGATAAGGAGGAATGACATTTCCTTGATGACTGACAGCAACCTCTAAATAATCATTGGCTTGAATCGTTAATTGATCTTCTTGATTAACCCAAAGAACAAATTGATGTTCATTGTTAATTCTACCCTGATAAACCGCACAAAAATTGTTGTTAGGAAGGTATAAACTCGAACGGGTTACCGCTTCACTCGGTAAGCTTAACAGGCAAAAAGCAGCCAAGACTGAAGGAGTAAAAAGAGATTTTAAAATAGTCATGAGAATTGGAAAAATCAGTGAGGAACAAGTGATTAAAAGCAAGCTTGTTTTCCCAAGACGCACAAACTATCAATATGTTGCCAATGGTTAAAAAAATCTATGAATTACAATGATAGCCTCATAGGATAAATGTACCTATCAATTGTTGGTTTACCACGTGGTTTACTGCCAGGAAAAAATAGTTTCTGATAATTTTCCCCATGTTCGTTTAGACAGTCCTAAAAATTTAATACGGAGATAACGTAATTGTTTTGAGATCATTTCTCTTTGATTGATTAGATAAATACTGATTAATGTGAGACTAACTCCAATCCATTGCCAAGAAGTGAGAACTTCATTTAAAAACAAGTTACCAAAACTTAACGCAAACACAGGAGTTAAAAAAGTCAAAGAACTCAAACTGGTTAAATTTCCTTTAGAGGCTAAATAAAAGAAAATTCCGTAAGCGATCGCACTACCGAAAATCGTAGAATATCCTAAAGATAACCAACCTTGTAAATTAATCTCTGTCCATTGATGAGACTCCCACATTCCAGACATCAAAAATAAGGGAATCCCCCCTAAAATCATGTGCCAACCAGTAGCCACAACGGGATCAACATAACGACTCACATAACGGATACAAACCGTTCCTGCTGCCATAGAAAGGGAGGCTAATAACATTAACAATTCTCCACTATTCAATAGGTCTAAACCATTAAATGTCAGAGAAAAGGTTTGACTATAAAATAAACCATCAAACCACTGTTTTGGCAGTCCAATTAAACTGATTCCCAAAATCCCAAACCCTAAACCAATCCAGCCCCAAAAACCAATAATTTCACTAAATAACCAACAAGATAATAAAGCCACTATTAAAGGTTGTGAATCAATAATGACCGATCCTAAACCAGCCCCAGTTTGGGTTAACCCTGCGGCCAAAAATCCCTGAAACATCGTTGCGTCTAATAAAGCAAACAGAGTGATCCAAAACCAAGCTTTAATCCCTTGGGGTTGAGGCCGTTTTAACCACCAGGCGACCAGTAACACTAAAACCCCCGCAGGAACTAAGCGAACCCCTGCCATAAAAAATGGGGTCGTTTGAGATAAAACCCCCTTCATGGCAACCATAGCTGTTCCCCAAAGGAAAAATGGGGCAATCAGTAGCAAAGCAGACTTTAGGGAACTCGAACGATTAAAGGTTAGGTTCATAAATGAGACATCTGACTAAGATTATTCTTTCTATCTTAACGAATTGTTGAGTTTTATTAAGGTTGACTTTCCAACCCCCTGCCTCCTTCAAATGACCAGTCTTCATGACTATGAAAAGATTTCTAACAAAATGGGGATGCCGTTGAGCAAATTAGAGAAGATGAAAAGAGGGCGCAAGGTACAAAAAGGTAGTTTCACGATTGCCAGAAACCAAGAATAGCCGTCAGTTAGAGTCCCTTGTTAATTACAATAGAGATTCTGGGAATATTAAGCATAACCAAACCCAAACTTTGGAGATAAATTTTATGGAAATTGGTATTGCAATCGTTATAAGTTTATTGGTTGGCGCGATCGCCACTTATTTTTTAAGTGCGTCTGGAGCGAAGCGTAAGCTACAAAGTACAGAAAGTAAACTAGAACGGACAGAAAATGCTTTAAAAGAAGCAGAAACACAACTAGAAGAATTACAAGGGGTTCCCACTCAACTTCAACAAGTTGAACAGATGTATCAAAGTAAGCTCCAAGAGATCGAAGAAAAAAATCTAGCTCAACACGAAGAATTAACTCAAGCCCAGCAAACCATTGCAGAATTACAGTCTTTAGCCTCTCGCGGCCAAGGGGTTGAACAGCTAGAAACGAAAATTCAAGAAACTGAACAGTATTATCAAGGTCAAATTAGAGAAATTGAGCAAAATTATCAAGCTAAAATTCAAGAATTAGAAAACAATATCGCTAATTCCCAGAATTTAGAAGAAACACAACAACGTATCCAAGAAATTGAACAAGCGTATCAAACGCAGATTCAACAATTACAACAATCTCATCAACAAGCGATGGCAGATTTAGACAATAGCCATCAACATCAACAACAAGAAATAGAACAAGCCCATCAAACTCAAATTCAAGAGATTGAATCGGCTTATCAAGCTCAAATTCTAGAACTCCAACAATCTCATGCACAAGAAATTCAAGCCTTGCAACAACAAATAGTTGTCCCCACCGCTTCTGAAATCACACCTAATGAAACAGTGACCCTAGAAACTGTTGAGGAATTAAATGAAGTGTCTGCAGGAGTAGCTGTTTT
>NZ_PRLH01000171.1 GCF_003013815.1 Cyanothece sp. BG0011
TTAGATGAGTCTCGGAACTGAATTTAGTATAACTTTGTCAAAGTACATTAAACTATTACATTGAGAATTCTATTAGCTTCTCGTAGCAGAAGTCTTCATTAATCGAAACTATCTTTCATCTATCAAATATGAAAAAACCAATTAAAAACCATTGGATCTTATCCACCGCGATCGCCGCTTCCTTGGCTCCCTTTTCTGCGGCCTCAGCAACAATCTTCAGTCCAGTGTGTTTATCCGATCCCTTAGACACCATGGGGTTTGATTGTTTGTTAGTTGATAACTTTGATACACCAGGAACCATAGGGGGAATATCAGCAACATCTGATGGCTCTTTTTCCAGTTCTCAAAATGCCGCTCCAGAGCAAACAATTGGAGGATCAAGAGATTACACTTTGTCTAATATATTGGGTGCTAATTTAATTAATACCGCCACCATATCTGCTGGAACGGGTAATCTTTCTTGGAGTAATGCAGCTAGTGTATCAAGCGATGCTTCTGTGAGCTGGAACGCCGCTGCATTGAACATTCAAACTGATGAGCTTCTTCCATTTAATGAAATCGTGATCGATGTTGAATCCATCGATTTAGCAGCCGATTTCTCTATATCTGTATCGGCTGTGAGTGAAAGTGAGGCTTTTTTTGCCCCGATCTTAGCACCTAGTCAGATAACTCCAGGATTACTAATTTTACCATTTGATCCTTCTTTACTTGTTGGCAATGTTCCCTTTTTCCTCTCCGACATAGAACTTCAATTTTTTTCTAATGGAGAAGATAACATTGATGCTGTTTTTAACTATATCGAATTCAGAAGACCTGAAGCTATGGAATCTACGGCTGAACCTGGCACAATTCTCAGTTTATTAACAATAGGTAGCATCGGTTTTATTTTCCGTCGTTTCCGTCAAAATTCCGTTTAATCATCTGTTAGGAGAAGGAAGACAAAGAAAATTTAGATTTACTAAAAAACTTCTTTGTCTTCTTGTTTTTTTCTATCCTCAAACTAAATAACCCGTTCATTTCCCCCATCTAAAGGAACTTGGGCTGCAGTAGTTTTCGCAAATAAGCGATCGCACATACTGGCTGCTAACTCGGCTACATCATGACTGGTAACTTCTACTTTCATAACATTATTCGTTTTATAGTCTTCTACGGTTAAACCATAATTTTTCGCCCTGGTTTCTAATACCTCATCAGTCCAAATACCGGTATCAAATACCCCATTCGGATGAATTGAATTAATACGAATCTTATCTTTTCCCCATTCTAAAGCAGCCACACGGGTTAACTGATTTAAGGCGGCTTTAGAGGCAGAATAAGCAGCAGCCCCCGGCCCCGGTGCAGGCACATTTTTTGAGCCGATAACCACCATTCTACCCCCATTAGGAGCCATTTTTAAGAAGGGGTGAACCTCTCGCATGAACACTAAATTAGCATCTAGGTTAATACTCATAATGCGTCGCCATTGTTCTGTTGATAGGGCGGAAATAGGGCTACTAGCGGGGAAAATACCGGCATTGAGGATCACCATATCAATGCCTCCAAACTGTCTTACAGCCGTTTCTAAGGCTTGCTGAATGGCTGTTTCATCGGTGAGATCACACACAACCCCACAAAAGTCGGGACCCTTGTATAAGTCGGTAATAGCTTCATTAATATCTAACCCCACCACTGCAGCCCCTCGTTTTAACAAAGACTCAACACAAGCTTTACCAATACCGGAAGCGGCCCCGGTGACAATAGCCACTTCTCCGATAAATGGGGGTGTTTGCCCTCCTTTACCTAGTTTTGCTTGTTCGAGTTCCCAGTATTCCACATCAAAAATATCTTGAGAGGGTAAGGCTTGATAACCCCCCAATAAGGTCGCCCGTTGGATAATATCAATAGTATGGTCATAAATATCAGCCACAATGTTGGCAGCCTTGGCATTTTTCCCGATCGCAACCATCCCTAAGTCTGGATCGACAATAACTCTAGGTGCTGGATCAACCATGGTTTTGTTGTCCTTAGCCTGGGCTAAATGGATGTTAAAGTAGCTTTCATACTGTGTTACATACCCCTGTACATTCTTTCCTACTAACGGGGTGCGTTTGGTGCGAATCACGTGATCGGGAGTCGCTGGCCCTTGTTGAGAAATGGTATTAATATCTTTTCGTTGGGCAAAACTAAGGGTTTTCTCGGTTTGTTGTAGGGAAAGAATAACGGGAAAACCAGCAGCAAGGGACACTTGCTGACGCAGTTGGCCTAAAGTTGCACCTAAAGCTGTTTCGGGGGTGTTTACTGCCTGTTGAGGAATATCCCAAGCTTGATGCTGTTTAAGATAGTCTTCTGCTTGAGTAACTAACTCAATCATCCGTTGATAAGATTCTTTGGCCGTGTCCCCAAAGGAAAAAATACCATGATTCATCAACACCATGCCAATGGTATTATCTCCTTTTTGCTTTTGAAATTCTTCGGCGCAGAGACGGGCAAGATCAAAACCTGGCATAATGTAGGGAATGATTACTACGCGATCGCCATATATCTCTTCGATGCGTTGTCTTCCTTCTGCGGTGTTGGTAACGGTAACCACTGCATCAGCGTGGGTATGATCCACATATTTGTAGGGTAGAATAGCATGGAGGATGGTTTCTACAGAGGGTGAGGGAGCATTGGCGCGAATCATTTGAGTTTTCAACTCATTGACCATCTGGGAGTCTGATAAGCTGCTTAGTTGGGCTAATTTTAGCAAATGAGGCATTCTCACCCCAGAAAACCCTCCTTCTTCGATGGTGGCTAAGTCCCAACCACTGCCTTTAACATAGAGTATCTCTTCGGTTTCACCAACAATATTCTCTTGACGTATTTTGACCGATGTATTGCCACCACCATGCAAGACTAAAGACGGGTTTTGTCCTAATAATCTCGAAGTATAAACTCTCAGGGCTAAATCTGTTTTATATTTAGCTGCGTCTTGGTCATTCCACAAACTTTTCATCAGCAGATTGGTTGAGTATCAAACATCTATCTTAACTGTATAACAATCTGATGCGAAAAAACACCCAGGATAACAACATTTGTTAATTATCCTGAGTTAATGATACTGCTCAAACTTTTGAAAATAATGATGATTAAATTTTTGTTGATTCTTTTTCTAAAAGATGCTCGTCGTTCATAGCATTCTCCCACTCTAACATAGGATCTACTGTTACATCTTTGTCTTTTTCTAATAATTGACTAACAAAGTTTTCATAACCTTCTAAGGTATTTAACATAGATGGGGTTTCGCTTCTATACATTTTTACCTCTTATACTTTTTAGAGTAATTAGCCAGTAAAGAAATTATTTCCGTGCTAATTGCTTAATTAATTTCCCTACAAGCTAAGTTAAATAGGATAGGTTAAAACAACAGCTTAATCTTAATGCTAGTCTGAATTTTTAGGGATGTAAACTCGAAAACTTACTTATTTTTATCCGTATATCTATGACAGAAAAAATACTGATCCGATTTTGAATAGAGCAATTTTACGAGAAAATCTCTTAATTATTAATTATTTAGTGCTATATTAAGCACTAATTTAGTGAGCGTAATTATTTAAGATTTGATTAAAAAAAGATTATGATTTTTCTTGATAACCTTAGTGTTGCCTATAAAGATGGAACAGTGGCCTTAGAAAATATTTCTCTTGAATTGGTTCCAGGGGAATTTACGGTACTTTTAGGGGCTTCGGGTGCAGGAAAATCAACCCTTTTACGTTGTATTAATTGTCTAACTGTTCCGACTAAAGGTCAAGTTATTGTTGAAGGTTTAGGTAATTTAAATAACCCGAAAATCCTCAGAAAACATCGTCAAAAAACCGGTATGATTTTTCAACAACATCAATTAATTCCTCGACAAACTGCCCTTAAAAATGTTTTAATTGGTCGTTTAGCCTATCATTCTACCCTCAGAAGTTTATTCCCTTTACCTAAAATTGATCAAATGATTGCTTTAGATTGTTTAGACAGAGTAGGCTTATTAAATAAAGCGTTAACTCCTGTTAAACAACTGAGTGGAGGGCAACAACAACGGGTAGGAATCGCACGGGCTTTAGCTCAAAAACCTAAGTTTCTCTTAGCCGATGAACCTATCGCTAGTTTAGATCCTGGTAGTTCACATAAAATATTAGCTAATCTTAAAAAGATTTGTCAAGAAGATGGCATTGGGGCAGTGGTTAGTTTACATCAAATTGATTTAGCTTTAGAGTATGGCGATCGCATTATTGGCCTTGCTGATGGTACTATTTTCTTTGATAGTCATCCCTCGCAAATACAATCACACCAGTTAGAAAAAATTTATCAAAATTCTTCCTTGCTTAAGACAAGTTAATTGTTATCTAAATCACATTTAAAAAAATATTACCATCTTGATTTTTTCAAGAAAGTCTTTATAATCAACAGTAAAATTACTTGGATTACAATCAGTATGATCAGTTTCATCTTTAAAAAATCCTTAACCACCGTTGTTTCTCTGACTCTCTTAACCCTAATTGGTTGTAGTACACCGAACAGTCAAACATCCGATAATAACCCTGAAAATACCAAAGCAGACACAAAAGCTAACCCTGAAAAATTAGTGGTTGCTTTGTTACCCGACGAATCAGCATCTACAGTAATTCAAAATAATAAAGGGTTAGAGGCCTATTTAGAAAAACAACTGAATAAAGATATTGAATTATTCGTTAGTACCGATTATTCTTCGATGATTGAAGCAGCCAGTAACGGAAGATTAGACTTAGCTTATTTTGGACCGTTGTCTTATGTTTTGGCAAGAACAAAAAGTAATATAGAAGCTTTTGCCGCGTTAGAAAAAGATGGAGAGGCCACCTATAAATCTGTACTTATTGGTAATGCAGAGGCAGGAATTGATTCTTATGAGAAAATAGAAGGAAAAACCATGGCTTATGGTGATCAAGCTTCTACCTCTAGCCATTTAATTCCTAAGTCTATTTTGATGGAAAAAGGGTTAAAAGCAGAAGACAATTATAAGGAGGTATTTGTGGGTTCTCATGATGCTGTAGCTGTGGCCGTTGCTAATGGAAAAGCCCAAGCAGGAGGCTTAAGTAAACCCATTTATACTGCTTTAATCAATAAGGGAACCATTGACAAAAATAAAGTCATTTTAATCGAAGAATCCAAGCCATTTCCACAATATCCTTGGACGATGCGCTCTGATTTAGATCCCGAATTAAAACAGCAAATTAAACAAGCCTTTTTAGAGTTAGAAGATGAAGCAGTTTTAAAGCCATTTAAAGCCGAAGGGTTTCAATCAGTAGAAGACAAAGATTATAATGTTGTCAGAGACTTAGGAAAAATTCTTAATCTTGATTTTGCTAAACTTAATTAATCTAAGGTTTAGTGACGACAAAAACAAATGATCTATTTAGGGATAAAACAATGAGACTATCCAATGAAATTTTCTCCCTTTCTTAAATAAAGAGTGAAATAATATGAGATAAAATCTGCTCAGATTATCCCTAAATTTTATTATTAATTAAACCTTGAAAAATGATAAGTAATCAGAACAGATACTCTAACTTATTACAGCAACAAAATCGTCTTTATTATCGCTCATTAATCAACATAATTAGCCTACTTTTAATTATTATTATTAGTTTTGCTCTAGTTGGTTTATTAGATGGAAAGCGTTTATCTGAAGGAATTCCTGACCTTATAGAAATGGTAGCGGAAATGTTGCCACCAGATTTTACTCGTGTTTCTCACTGGATTAAACCATTAATAGATACCATAGCCATGAGCATTGCAGGAACAGGAATGGCTATCATTTTATCCTTTCCCATCGCTTTAGGAGCAGCGCAGAATACGAGTCCCCACCCTTCTATTTATGTTGTATCAAGAATTATTTTAAACATAGCGAGAGCTATTCCTGAGTTACTTTTAGGAATTATCTTTGTTGCTGCTGTTGGGTTTGGCGCACTGCCTGGGGTATTAGCGTTAGGATTTCATTCTATTGGTATGGTCGGAAAATTTTTTGCTGAGTCCATAGAACATACGGATAAGGCTCCCATTGAAGCAGCAAAAGCCGTCGGTGCAAATCATTTACAAATCATTTATCATAGTATTTTACCCCAAGTTTTACCCCAAATAGCTGATCTTACATTTTATCGTTGGGAGTACAATTTTAGAGCGTCTCTGGTATTAGGTGCAGTGGGAGCCGGTGGCATTGGATTTGAAATTATTGGCGCATTACGTTTACTCAAATATCAAGAAGTATCTGCCCTTTTATTAGTTGTCTTAGTTATGGTAACATTGGTAGATAGTTTAGGTAATTATTTAAGAAAAAAATTCATTTAAACCAATATAATATGAATCAAAAACCAAGAGTCATTATTACCCATTGGATTCACCCAGAAGTTATTGATTATTTAGCCCCACATTGTGATCTTATTCTCAATCAAACGAAAGAAACATTAAGCCGTAAAGAAGTTATTAATAGAAGCAAAGATGCTCAAGGATTAATGGTTTTTATGCCCGATCATATTGATGTACAATTCTTAGAAGCTTGTCCCAAGTTAAAAGTTATTTCAGGAGCCTTAAGAGGCTATGATAATTTTGATGTAGAAGCTTGCACAAAGCGCAATATTTGGTTTACCATTGTTCCTGATTTATTAGTCGCTCCCACAGCCGAATTAACCATAGGATTATTAATAATATTAGCCCGAAGAATGGTAGAAGGCGATCGCTTAATTCGTTCGGGTAATTTTCAGGGTTGGAAACCGCAATTATACAGTACAGGATTATTAAATAAAACCCTGGGAATTATTGGTATGGGAAAGTTAGGAAAATCCTTGGCTAAACGGTTAGTCGGCTTTGATATGACCCTTTTATATACTGATACCATTCCCTTAACAACTCAACAAGAAAAAGACTGGAAAATTAGCAGAATCTCCCTAGAAAAATTATTAATAAAAAGTGATTATGTTGTGTTAATGGTTCCCTTAGTTCCTGATACCTATCATTTAATTAATGAAACTACTTTAAAATTGATGAAACCTCAGAGTTTTTTAATTAATCCTTGTCGGGGTTCAGTGGTAGATGAAACTGCCGTAGCGACTGCCATTAAATCAGGCCATTTAGCCGGGTATGCTGCTGATGTTTTTGAAATGGAAGATTGGGCGATCGCTAACCGTCCTCAAACTATCAATGAAACCTTATTAACTGATACAAAACACACCTTTTTTACACCTCATATAGGCTCAGCTATCAATGATGTTCGCTGTGATATTGCCCTAGAAGCCGCTAAAAATATTGTCGAAGTTCTCTCAGGAAACAGACCACCAGGTACTATAAATAATATTACAGAGAAAAAGGCTTGATTTTTAATAATTATCTAGATTATAATCTCTAAAACAAAATTTACTCATCCTTTTTAACCCTTACAAAGATAATGTCAAAATCATGGAAAAATTTGTTAACAATTAGTACAATTGTAATAGCTGACCTGATATTAGTATCAACTAATCTAACCCTCGCTCAATATTCCTCCCGTTCCCAGTCTTATTGCGAAAGCTACGCCAGAGACTTTGCTGATCGCTACGCCCAAAGTGGCTTTTTCCGAGGAGGAGCAAGAGGGGCAGCCAGTGGCGCAGCCATAGGAGCTATTGTTGATGGGGGAAGGGGTGCCGGTACAGGGGCGGCCATAGGTTCGGTCGTCGGTATTATAGGCGGTAGCGCCCGTCGTGCCTCGGATCATGATAGCCTATATCAACAAGCCTTTAACGATTGTATGCGAGGCGCACCTTTAAGATAACCATGAATTTTTAATTTAAAAGTTGAGGAATAATCATGACATCAATCAATAAACTCTTCAGTATATTCTTATTAACAATCATCGTGAGTCCAGCATTAACGTTATCAAGTTTGGCTCAGGATACATCAGAAGACACTAAGGTAGAATTAAATCAAATTAGTTGTCGAGAACTCTTAAAAATGCCAGGAAAAGATAAAGAATTAACTTTAATATTTTTCCACGGATTAATGACAGCCAAAAAGAATCAAATGGTGATTGATCGCATTGCTTTACGAGAAGCCACTGATAAAATTACTGATTATTGTATTAATAATCCTGACTCCATGCTAATGACAGCTTTTGAAGAATACCGTTAATTAGAGCAAATAACCAGGAGTTAGATTTTATTTTGAATATTGAATGTGAATAATAAATTTTTTTATAATAAAATTAATAAAAGATTCACATAGACAACCATGATTACCCAATCTGAAACCCAACAAGAAGCCACTTGGTTAACCATTATTCGCCTATTAAGATGGGATAAACCAGCAGGAAGATTAATCTTAATGATTCCTGCATTGTGGGCTATTTTTTTAGCAGCAAGAGGTATTCCTCCCTTACCTTTAATTGGCGTTATTATATTAGGAACCTTAGCCACCAGTGCAGCCGGATGTGTGATCAATGATCTCTGGGATAGAGATATTGATCCTCAAGTAGAAAGGACTAAAACACGACCTTTAGCTGAGCGATCGCTATCCATTAAAGTTGGCATTATTATCGCTTTTGTTGCTCTTATTTGTGCTGCTATTTTAGCTTTTTATCTCAACACCTTAAGCTTTATATTATGTGTGGCGGCTGTTCCTTTTATTGTTTGTTATCCCTTGGCGAAACGAGTTTTTCCCATCCCTCAATTAGTATTATCTTTAGCTTGGGGGTTTGCTGTTTTAATTAGTTGGACTGCGGTGACAGGACAATTAGAAAACGATACTTGGATATTATGGGGAATAACCGTCTTTTGGACATTAGGATTTGATACAGTTTATGCTATGTCTGATCGAGAAGATGATCAGAAAATAGGGGTTAATTCGAGTGCTTTATTCTTTGGCAAATACGCAGGAGAAGCAGTGGGAATCTTTTTTGCCATTACCGCCGGGTTATGGGCTTATTTAGGGGTGATCATGCACCTAAATTTAGGATTTTGGCTAACATGGGTCATCGCTTTAGTGGGTTGGATGATACAATATATCCGTTTAAGTTCCCCTGAAATTCCTCAACAAACCTACGGTCAAGTATTTAAGCAAAATGTAACTTTAGGCTTTGTTTTATTAGCAGGAATTATTGTTAGTATGACTCTAAGTTAAATAATTCAACTGATGATGATTAATCCCAAAAAAATTTATGACTTATTGATCGATTATGGACAAACCAATACCCCCGTTGAAGAGATTATTATCGGCTTAACTTGGACACTGTGTAAAGCCGAAGGAATCGGCTTATGTATGAGTCCAGGTATTCCTACCCGTACCCTATCTTGGTCAGGAACCCTAGTTAATCAACCGATGCAAGAATTATCATCATGGTTGCGATCGTGGGATGCCTATCAAGCCACCGTAGCCATGGCGGGGATCAATGCTATTATTAACCACAATTCCCCTTTACAGCAAGAAGCGATCGCCCTTCCTGGGGCAACATCAGCTAATTTATCCGTATTTGAGCATTTTCTACCCCAACTGCAAGGAAAACAAGTGTCAGTCATTGGCCGCTATCCAGGGTTAAAGCAGTATGAACAACAAATGAATATTAACGTTATTGAACTCAACCCCACCCCTGGAGACTTTCCTGCAACCGCCTCAGAATATTTACTCCCTGAGTCTGACTGGGTATTTTTAACCGCCACATCTATTCCTAACAAAACTTTTCCCCGTCTAGTAGAATTATCTAGAGATGCAACAGTGGTTTTGATGGGGCCAACCCTTCCCTGGTTAAGAGAATTTGCTGATTTTGGGATTAACTATTTAGCTGGCGTAACGGTGAGTAATTCTACCGCCTTAAGACAAACGGTTGCCGAAGGCGGAGGAGTCAGAATCTTTGAAACCGGAGTCCAATATCATTTGTTATCATTAGGTTAAGGTCTTTGGTAAAGTAAGTTAACACAGTTAAAAGTCAGACAACAAGTAGGTTTCAGTTGAGGAAAACTTGAATAACTGTACAAATAAAGGGGTCACTTAATATATCTTTGAGTAGTTTCCTATTCTTCTCCGTACAATTAGCTAGGCTTTGGTTAAAGGGATTTTTCAAGAATAGTAAAAATTCTGTTGTGAGCAACATCACCTTCATTTTAGGCTATGTATAGTCAATTGGTTGCCAACAACAGTAAAACGGTGCATATTTGCTATGTATACCCCTGCCAAAGAAAATGTGAAACTCGAAACCCTGAAATTGTTTCAAGAGTATCAAAAAACCCCAAAAACTAAATTAAGAAATAAAATTTTAGAATTAAACTTTGGTTTGGTTCGCAAAGAAGCATATCATTGGGTTAATCAGTGTCCGGAGAGTTACGAAGATTTAGTACAAGTCGGGAGTTTAGGCTTAATTCGTGCTATTGAACGGTTTAGTATTGAAAAAGGCCATGCTTTCAGTTCCTTCGCCGTTCCTTATATTCGTGGAGAAATTCAACATTATTTGCGGGATAAAAAATATACGGTTCGTATTCCCAGACGTTGGTTAGAATTGGGAAGACAATCTATGAATGTACGCCAAGAATTTAGAGAAAAATTTAACCGTCAACCAACGGATTCAGAAATTGCTCAAGTCTTAGAAATTTCCCTAAAAGAATGGCAAGATATTAAACTCGCTTTCAAATAGAGAACCCGTTAGTTTAGATGTTAAAGTTAGTCATGACGGAGAAGGACAAACTAGCTTAGGAGACTTAGTTCCTG
>NZ_PRLH01000214.1 GCF_003013815.1 Cyanothece sp. BG0011
CCCAGTCAGTTAATCCTCAGTTTAAAGAATACCTTGATTTTTTAAAGATAAATTTGTCCGTGAAGATGGCAAAAGAACCAAAAATATGATTACATCTCCCGCACAATTTGTCACCTCAGTTTTAGGAATAGATCCTAATACAGTTGCAAGAGAAGTTGTGGCATTAGGAGGTCTTAATAATGAGACTGCACTAGAAAATTATGCTTTGTATTTAAAAGAAAGCTTGGATAATTATTGGAGTCAAGATAACGCTAAATTAGTTGTGGTTGCTAAACCAAATGATAAATATTCAGTTTTAGAATTAAGCAAGAATAACTTTTCAGTAGAAGAGAATAAGGATCTTGACGATGTTCTTAACAAGTATCCTAAAAACGAACAAACTAACAGGAATGTAGTTTCAAGTGGAGACAGTGATACTTTCGGGACTCGTGTTTTTATAAAAGAAGCTGATAGTGATAACTTTAATATTGTTGATGCCAAAGCGATTTGGGCTGGAGGTTTAAAAGGTTTTCAACGTAATGATACAGGACTTAAATATAAAACCTATTCTCTAATATTGAATGAAGCAAGAGTAAAAAATTCTGCAAGCATACGCGCTATTGCCACCAGTTTAATGGCTTATAAAAGAGCGGAAGGAGTGGGTTACAGCGAAACATTTGTTGTAGAGGATAAGCGCAGTGGCTACGAAAAAGTTTATGACGAAGCAACAACACAACGTGGACTTTATTCTGATTACCCAAACGGGAAAAGTATTAATCACATCTTAGCAGATTCAGCTATTTCTAATATTCTTCATACATTAGCGGCTCAAGCAATTTCTAATGGATGGAGTGATGCTGCAATAGAAGCAAATGTTAAACCCTTTCTAGATGCTTTAGATAACATTAAATTGAGAGATCAGGGTGGTAGTTTATCAGACAAAGCCTTAGGAGCATTTAAAAACGCTGTAAAAGACGGAAAATTTAATGGAACTGAACTTCATAAGGCCATCTCTACTATTTCTTACGCACCCGGAAATGTTCGTTGGGGAGATTCAACAACAAACACAAAAATCAGTAATTTCTTTGACCCGATTTTTGAGAATGACAACGGAACAATTAAGTTAGAAGACTCAACGCAAAAAATTTATGATGCAGTCTCACAGTTGAAAAAGGATGGATTAATAACAGAAGAACAGTTTGAGTTAGCAACTAAATTAGCTGGAAGTGAAGAAAATAAAACTGTTTTAACTTCATCAAGGCTCAAAGGACATTACTATCCTAATCCTTTATTCTTTGATCCAGTTCTTGAAGTTGTCCAGAATAGTGATTCACGTCGAATTAAGGTCTCTTTCACACTTTATCCTGTTGAAGACAGTTCAACATCTACACACCTTACGGAAATCTTAAAAGCTAATAATCGCAGTAATGACTCAACTGTAGAAGAACCCAAGAGTGGAGTAGATAAAGACACTAAACGCATAGATTATGAAGTGATACACACCTCTATCAGTGATGAAGGGGACAAACTAACGGTTTATAAAATTATTGATCCCAATGGGGGAGAACCTCAATATCGGGTACAAATTGATATTGGTGGGGATGAAAGTAAACGTATTAGTATCTTTAGCAGTGAAAACCCAGTACAAGCTGATGGTTCCATTCGTTTACCCGACACTACCACCATTATTTCTCATGGTGAAAAATTAGAAGGACAAACCTATACCAGTGAAGTTGAAAATAGCTATCTGGGTCAAGACGATAAATACATCAAGATCGGTGCTAACGACTTCCGTAACGTGGAAAACCTCGAAGCAGCCGAACATAAACCGGCAAATAGCACTAATAATGTTTATTTATTGGAAAAATACCGAGGTAAAGAGGAAGGTTTAGGCATTGATATGGCCAAAAACCAAGAACAAGTCTTACTCACTACCTTACGCGATCGCTCTGCTAATGGTAAAGCAAATATGGGTTATATGACGGTAGGGAAACGCTCAAAAGTCACCTCCCAAGACGCAGAAGCAGCCTTAAGTCGTTTAGGAACCAAAAGCGTCGTCAGTGGTTATTGTCGCGCTTGTGCAACCGTTGATAATGCTGAAACCTACCGCGCAAAAGTCAAAGAGTCTGCCAAAGCAACTCATCTTGATGGAGAAAAACTTTTTGCTAATAACATCAGACAAACCATCGAAGATGTGGCTATAGTCCGTAACACGAACCTCGAAGGACGACGCAATGTCAGCATTAAGCAACTGGTCAAAGATGCTGAAAGTATCGGTGGACAGATTAAACGGAAAGCCTTCCAAACTGCCCCTCAACTCACTTTTACAGGGATGAAATATGTTGATGGACAATATCAAGATACTCATGGTAACTTACAAGTTCAAGTAGGAGATGGGGAGTTTACCGCAGCCTTCTGGGGTAATACCAATATCGGGATCAAAGTGGGTGACGGTGGGTTTAAAGCTGCTGCTTTTGGTGACAATAATATCTTTGTCCATATCGGTGACGGTGACACCGCTAAACATACCCAAACTATCGCCAACTATACTGCTTTTGAAGGAGCGCAACTATTCATCGGTCAACGCAACGTTAGCTTTAACTATGGGGTGAGTAATGACTTCATTGTGATGGTGGATAAGTCCATTCCTTTACCTCCCTTTCAAAGTCCCTTTAGTGGTCCGACGGATATTGTCGGTTATCTCAAAGAAGATATTGCTCAATTTAATGTTAATGGAGACAAGGATGATATTGATCCCTTGACCGGTGATCCCATCGAAGATAACTATTACGACTCCCAAAACTATTTATGGAGTAAAGGAAACGCTAAACAAATTATTGATCAAATCTCAACACTAGATATGAATAGTAGTGTTGAATATGAAACCGTATTCGACTATGGAAGTGAAAGCGATCGCAATACCCGCGCCTTACAAGCAGACGCTGAAAGAGCGTTAAATAAAGGGTTTAACCGCGTTATGGCCGGTCAAAGTCCCTTCAAAAAAGCTCAAGGAACCCCCCTAAAAGACCAAAACTTTAACCTCACGATTGCTGGCCAAGGTGCAGATATTATCCTCACCAACGGGGACAACCAGTTTATGTTCGCTGATAATATCCCCTCTTTGTTAGATACCACCATCGCGTCGGTATTTGGAATGTTGTCCCAAGAAACCAACGCAGAAAATGGTCAAGTGGGTAACACCCTCAGTTATGACCCCCGCAACGCATTAGGAAACTTCCTCAACCAACTGATCGCACGGGTTTCTGCTTCTCTCCCTGACTTAACGTTAGGGGAAGCATTAGGACTCACCTACGATGCACAAGGTAACATTACTAAAACTGAAGCGCAACGGTTAAGTCAAGAAGACTTAGATAGTATCCGTGACGCATTTGCTCAGTTCGTTAGTCAAAATGGTCAAAAAGTTGGCTTAGACTTGAAAAATGAGGAAACCGGGGCTAACTTTGACATAACCAACCCTAGTAACCTTCTCGGACTATTTGAAGCGTTTGGGAATGGAAACCTGAGCAAGTTTATTGATCCCGATGGACTGGTAGATAGTTTAAAATCAGCGTTAGATATAGGAGAAGATGGCCTAAAAAGTTTCCAAAATTATTTTGCACCACAAGAAGAGACAGAAGAGACAGAAAACTCTAGCACTACAGAAACCCCTGAAAGCGACAACCCTTCCCCTCCAGCAGTCCCCGTTATCGAGTCATCTGAAGTGTTTGGGTTTGGAGGACTTACTTTACCCTCTGTCTTCGATATCGATATTCCTCAACTCTTCAGTACCAAAACCCTCGACGATATGGTAGGACTGGTCAACAGTTTTGACGGTGATATCGACACCATGCAAGAGCAAATGTTCGACTTTTTTGCCAACAGTGGTTATATGACCGGAGACGGGGACTTACTGGTGAGTTTAGGCAACAATAACTTGACTTGGGGTGGGGATGGTAACGACTTAGTAGGGTTAATGGGACTTAATAATAACTTCTGGGGTGGTGATGGTGATGATCTCTATTATGGCATGGGAGAAAATAACCAAGGTAGCGGTAATAAAGGGGATGATACCGCCGTTTTAATCGGTATTAATAACCTTTTCTTCGGGGGAGAAGGTCATGACTTCGCTTTAGCTGCCGGACGCTACGCTAACCTTTCTGGGGGTGACGGTGACGATACTCTGTATGTTTTGGGTAGCGATAGTTGGTTAAATGGTGGAGAGGGTGAAAACTATCTGGTTGCGGTAGGGAACTATAACGCTGTTGTCTCTGGTGATGGCAATGATTATATTGTTTCTATTGGTAACTATGGTGACGTAGAATCCGGTGCCGGTCAAGATGTAGTTACAGTCTTTGGTAATAAAAACACCATCAAAACCGGTGCAGATGATGATTATTTACGCATTATGGGACACCAAGGGGAAGTATTTGCCGGCGCAGGAGATGACTTTATCTGGACTGATGTTGAAGCTAAGGATAATGTCATTAAAGGTGATATTGGAAATGACACCTTTGTTTTAGGAGGTTCTAACAATATTTATTACAGTGGTGAAGGAAAAGACAGCTTTATTATCAGTGATAATTATCAAAATGCAGTCATTAAAGATATTACTGTTGATGATCTATTAATGTTTGCTGATGTTGCTGATAATGAACTTTGGTTCAAGCAAGAAGAAGATGATCTTTTAATTTATCTGCAACAAACTCCTAATAATGAAGGAGACGAACTAACTCATTCAACTTTGACCATTGAGGACTATTTTAACAATCAACAAGCTAATATTGTCCTTGATACTGGACTGGTTTCTGACAGTGGAGAAGCAGCTTATGAGATACTCACTCAACAGGGTTTAGGTTCACTCATTAATATTATGTCTCAATATGATGTTGTTGGTTCAACTGATGCTTTCTTAGATAATGTCAGCGACGAGGATCTCGAAAAATTAGCGATCGCCTGGGATAAAACTTCTATTGTTTAGATAATTGAATATTATCAAGCGATCGCCTTTTCATTTATTGGAGAAGGGATCACCTGGAATGATACTGTAATTGTTAATCTAGCCTAACAACAAGTTAGGGATTACCGATAAACCCGAACATCTTTGCTAAACCCCCTAATAAGGCAATAATCAAACCAACAAGAACACCACGGTTGATAAACTCTTGATTATCTAACCGTTTGGCTAAACTATCGACTTTTTCTTCTAGTCTTCCCTGGCCGACTTCTATGGTGGTGAGACGTTCATCTAGCTTGTCGAATTTAGCCTCAAACTTCTCGTCTAGCTTATCTAATTTAGTCTCAAATTTCTCATCTATCTTATCCAATTTGTTCTCAATGCGCTTCAGAACTTCTTCTATGGGGTAAGTCACTGTCATCGGGTCGCTCATGGATAAAACTCCTAATGTTGTTATCCTAATCATAGGATTGATAATTCCTATTCTACAAAAATTATGTATTGATTTACGTCATCTTTGTAGGATCAACAATGGTTTTAAATTCTTCGGAAGTCAGAAACCCTAAAGCAATACAAGCTGCTTCTAAAGTCGTATTTTCTTCATAAGCTTTTTTGGCAACTTTAGCGGCTTTATCATAGCCAATATGAGGGTTTAAAGCAGTGACTAACATCAAAGAATTGTTTAAATAATGCTCAATTTGTTCTTGATTTATTTTTAACCCTACGACTAAATGGTCGGTGAAAGATGAACAAGCATCGGCTAATAATCTAATGGAATTTAACAGATTAAAAATGAGTAAAGGTTTAAAGACATTTAACTCAAAATTACCCTGACTTCCTGCCATACTAATAGCTGTATCATAACCCATAACTTGCACACAAACCATAGTCATTGCTTCGCATTGGGTGGGGTTAACTTTTCCTGGCATAATAGAAGATCCTGGCTCATTTGCAGGTAAAATAAGCTCCCCAATACCACAACGGGGACCCGATCCCAACCACCGAATATCATTCGCTATTTTCATCAAGGAACAAGCCAATGTTTTTAGGGTTCCACTACACATTACAACGGCATCGTGTGCTGCTAAGGCGGCAAATTTGTTATCGGCTGAAACAAAGGGTAAGTCTGTTATTTGAGCGATTTCTTGGGCTACTTTTTCGGCAAATTCTGGGTGGGTATTTAACCCGGTTCCCACTGCGGTTCCACCGATAGCTAATTCATATAAATCAGGTAAACTTAATTGGATTCTTTCTATGTCTTTATCGAGTTGGGAAATGTACCCAGAAAATTCTTGTCCGAGGGTTAAGGGAACAGCATCCATTAAATGGGTTCGACCAATTTTAACGATGTTTTGAAATTCGTTGGTTTTTGTCACTAAACTATCCCGTAATTTAGTAACCATTGGTAATAATTTATGATGGATTTCTTCTACGGCTGCAATGTGCATGGCAGTGGGAAAGGTATCATTAGAAGATTGGGACATATTAACATGATCATTGGGATGAATCGGATCTTTACTCCCTAATTTTCCCCCAGCTAATTCGATGGCGCGGTTAGCGATAACTTCGTTAGCATTCATGTTAGTTTGGGTTCCGCTTCCGGTTTGCCAAATTTTCAAAGGAAACTGTTGATCGAGGTTTCCTGATATTACTTCATCCGCTGCTTGTACGATTAATTTTTCTTTTTCTGGGTCTAATTTTCCTAAGTCTTTATTAACCATCGCTGTGGCTTTTTTAAGAATACCAATGGCTCGAATCATTTCTCTGGGCATGGTATCATGACCAATGGCAAAATAATGGAGGGATCGTTGAGTTTGTGCGCCCCAATAAGCGTCTGATGGTACTTCAATTTTCCCCATACTGTCTTGTTCAATTCTCATTAGTTTCTCCTTATTTTTCATGAATTAACTTTATTTTCTATCATTAATTTTTGGCTGACAATATTATACTTTCTCTTGAATTTAGAGAACATTTTTTTAATGGTTTCAGGTTCAATAAATAGGGTGTAAGAAATCAACATCACTAGACTAAATTGTAAGACAAATTCATTCATAACAATGGCAATAGACATATGAAATAAAACCATGATTCCTAATATCCAGTATTTAGTGCGCTTAAACCAAACTAAAATAGGAAATAAAAACTCAAGCATTAAGGCACTATAGGTTGTAATGATACTCAAGAAATAATTGTGAAATAATTCAACACCAGTAAAGCGAAACCAAGCCTCATAAAGAGAAATATAATACATAATACTACCCTCTCGCCAAGCTACATCACTATACAGTTTATCTACAGCAGAAAAGGGATAAATTAAAGCAATAGAAAATTGTAGAAGTCTTAAACTCCAGACAGACTGTTTGGGAGGAATATAAGGAATAATATTACGACGTTTACGAAGTAATTTTGCACGAAAGATATTATCAACGGATAAATGATTACCTAAAGGAGCAAAACAACTATAAAATAATAGCATTTGTATAACAACATCTTTTCCATCAATAATGGCAGAGTTACGATTACAGATTGAGAACCAAATAATATATAAAAGAAGGGTAGCAATACGGGTTCCTAAACCAACAATAAAACAGAGGTTTATAACTAAAGCAAGTCCATAAATAACCCAAATAAACTGAGGATTATTAGACAAGGCGAAAATAGATTTAAAAGAAGCTAAAAACCACCCTCCTCTGGCATTAACAAAGCGATCTAAAGAGATAATTCCATTGACCCCATAATACTCATTCCAGTGGAAATAACTGAGTAACAAAATATTGAGAATAAATAGGCCAAAAACAATCCGAAATACCCCCAAACTTAAGGTTGATTCTTTAGCAAACCAAAAATCATATATTTTTTTAGTTCCTTTTTTTATTAATTCTGGCATTGATACTCTCCTAGTTTACCAATATCACTAAATTCTTCTGTTAAATATTGCTGTCTAATGGCTGCTTGTTGAGGGGGTAAAATTTGTCTCCAAAATAAATCATAACGAATGGATTTAATCGATTTAGTTTCAGTTTGAAAGATTTGACACAAGTAATCACTATAGTGATCCCGTGCATCAGGAAAAACAAATAAATTTTGATGGAGTTTTCCTTCTCTAAAATTGATAAATTGTTTCTCAAAAAATCCTATTTCTTGTTCAGCAAAAATAGGCAATGTTTCTCCTGTTCCATTTTCATCAATAGCCACAATTTCCAGTCGCCAGCTAAAGCGATCAACCACGGAAAACATTCGCCACTGATCACTCATTCCCGTTAAACTGGTCAACCGTGCAAAGAGATGGGGAAAAAGAGGACTATTGAGAGGTGTATTATGAACAAGATGGGAACCCAGGGAACTAACAATAACGGCGACAATGGCAACTTTCTTAAGATAATTAACAGATTTATTAACAACTAATTGGGATATCATTTGACCCTCTTTAATAGCTTAGTTGTGAAGGATAGGAAACACAGTATCTAAATTCTATTAAGACTCAATATTTAACCGACAAGATTATAGATTTTCTTAAGTTGTTTAAACTTTTTTGGACAAAAAATAAACCCGCCGGAGCGGGTCATATTTCTTAATAATTAGGGTTGAAAATTATTCCGTGGGACTCACTTTATCAATAACTTCGGTAGTACCATCTGCTTTAACCGTCCAAACATCATAACTACCGACAACGTCGCCATTTTCATCAATATCAACGTTACCACTGGCCCCTTGATAATTGATATCTTCCCCATCCCGGACTAATGCGATCGCCTCACAAGGGTCACTGACTTCTGTCCCTGGGGCGTTAGCTACTTCTCGAATCTTACTTTGAATGGCTTCTCCTGTGTTAGCTTTAGCGGCTTCAGCGGCCAACATTAATAAGATGGTTGCGTCCCAACTGTGGGGAACAAAAGCGGTGACATCCTTACCGGTTTTCTCGTTCCACTTGGTGGTAAAAGCGTCTAACGCTTGACCATCGGCCCCTGGAACCGTTCCTAAAGCCCCCTCTAAAATATACTTACCGTCAGGGGTTTTGCCCACCTGTTCAACAAAGTCCTCAGAATAAACCCCATCGGTTAACAAGACAGTCACCCCTTCGCTTAACCCTCGTTTATAGGCTGCTTGTAATAAAATACTACCGGTTTCTGCGTAAAGGACTGCGGCCACAGCATCGGGGTTATTGGCAAAGGCTGCGGCTGCTTCACTATCGAGGGTAGCGGCTTTGGGATCATAACGGACAGGTTGTTCTTTATTGGTGAGTTTACCCCCTGCCTTCTCAAATGCGCCCACAAACTGCTGTTCAAACCCCACCCCATAATCATTATTAATGACCACAGTCGAAACATTTTCAAAGCCTTGTTTTTGGGCTAACGCTGCTAAGGCTTGGGCCTGATAGGTATCCGGGGGAGCCGTTCTCGCCCAATAGCCGTTAAATTCCCCATTTTTCGCCTGATCTGTAAACACAGGACTGGTGCTACCTGGAGAAATTAACATTACTTTATTTTGCGCCGCCGTCCCCACAGCCGCCCCAGACACACTACTGGCAAAGGCCCCCACCACACCAGCAACCCGGTCAACTTCGGCTAGTTTGGTCATGGCTGCCCCGCCGGCGGTGGGGTCGGTTTGACTATCTTCAGTCACCAGGGTAACCGGTTGACCATTAACGCCACCACAAGCATTAATCTCATCAATGGCCAGTTGAACCGCTTCTGGCATATTGGCCCCAATGGAGGATAAGTCTCCTGTGACCGGTAATAATGCCCCTAATTTTAAGCCCTCTCCACTGGCTGCGGGGGTATCGGGACTGGGGGCGGTTCCGGTGTCGGTGGGGGTTTGGTTATTGCACCCCACTAACAAACTACTACTAAAGGCAAGGGCTAAACCCCAAGCTAGAGGGGACTTTAAGCGATATTTGGTTAACCATGAGTTCATTATGTATCGACTCCTCAAAGCAATGGATCATCTTAAATTGACCTTTAGTTTAAGACTTTTTTAACGGACTTACCACAAAATGGGGAGACTTAACGCCTCCCTTTTGTCGGGGTTAGGGTTTCCTCGGTCTACTTTTTCACAAATTTTATTGAGTGTATTCAATCAGTTCTCGTCTCGCACCAATTAAATAAAAGGTTTGCATAGAATTATCCGTAAACCCATAATGATGCTTATTACAAACCTCAGAGCTATCTCCATTATAGAAAGTAAACCGATCTTGAAGAACACATAATTCAACGGCTTGGATGTCTTCCCCTTCTAACTCTAATAAATAGGTACGCTCTACCGTTTGAGCGCGGTCAACTTCTACATAAGTGTACCAATTATCCGGATAAACCATACATTCGCCGGGTTCGACTAACCACCATCCCTTGGTGACCCAGGTATCATCATTATTAATATAAGCGCCCGACACACGGACAATTTCATTACGATAATTACACAGTTCTGAGGCTTGTGCGGTTTTTGGAGATAACGCTAATTCTCCTAACCCTGCCCCCAAGACCATTAATGAGCATAAACCGAATAATTGTTTCATGGTTTTTCCTCCTCAACACCAATTAGATGCCTTATGTTTCTTTAAAGAAATTTTAGCAACAAAAAAAGAGACACTTTCCCCCTC
>NZ_PRLH01000122.1 GCF_003013815.1 Cyanothece sp. BG0011
TCCCTTATCTCTTTTCCATTCCTTAGTTATTAGAAGAGGCGGCCAGCATTTCTTTGAGTTGTGCTAATTGATCAGCCCAACGGGGGTCGGGTTGAAAGCTTTCGTTAGAAGAACTACCCCCGAAGAAGATGAACGAGTATTACGTTTTTTACCGCCACCTTTTTTGGACTTGGAGGTGGGTTTATTGTCGGCGTTGCCTTCATTAGGAGCGTCTTTTCCTTTATTGCGGGGCAATGCTTTCTCAATTTTGAGATCATTGTCCATAAAGGATTGACCATTGTATTTTTCAATGAATGCGTCAGCTAATTCATCGTTAGGAACGGTAACAAAGGCAAAGCCACGACATTTGCCGGTTTTGCGCTCTTTGATCACCTTAATGGATACAATTTCGCCTCCGTCGGCAAATAGTTCCTCTAAGGTTTCCCGTTCTAGGTTTTCTTTGGGTAAATTACCTACATATAAGCGAATAGGCATTTAAGAGATACCTCCAGTGATTGAGTTGATAAAAAACTTGATCAATTTCCCATAGGGGAATAATGTTTGGTTGTGAGTACATAGGAAACAACAGACAACTTTACCATGACTTCCTACGCCATAACCATAACTTACTTGCCTTTTATTGGCTTGTGCCATTAAAATCAATTTTTCTTTGACGATGCTAAGATTAGGCAATTGAATCATTGAGACCTGGCTTATTCGGCGTCCGACTGATAGAAATGGATTGAACGGATAATGCCCTCTTAAATTATTACAGAATGTATAGACAATTCGTCAAATAATTCCCTAAAAAAAATAATCATTTTCTGATGGTTTTAGATAAGAGCTTGAAACAATAGTATCTATTTATAGAGATCATAGGGGATAAAACCTGGTTTTTTAAAGGGAGAATTTTTTTAACCGAGGTATCAGTCCTCGTTACAACCCAACTTCGGTAGGGGCTTAACCTATTAAGCCGTCACTAATTTCTGACTTCCTTATCTATCTTTTCTACCCAGGGGGCGAGGGGATAGCTTGTTTAGGTTGTTATCTTTTCAGTATATTATTACCACTTTTGTTCACTTTGAGCAACTTTGTAACAAAAGACTTGCTAAAAATGATGTTATATGCATAGTTATTCACCCCATCTGGGTATTCTAACCACAAGGAACTTGTCTAACCAGGAATTAGTCGCTATGATTTATACATAAGGTAGACAATCTGTCAAATCTTTGTTACATTGCTTTATATTATAAAGACAAGTTACAAAGCTAACTGTCACCTAAACGATCTAACTACCCTGTTTCGATTTAAACAAGGAGTCATTATGGAAAACACCTCTTGCAATCTAACCTTAGAACAACAATTTGAAATGAAACGGATTCGCGATGCAGCCACTCAAATGAGCAGAGAGCAAGCATTAGAGTTATTGGTTCAAGCATCACGACTATTAATGATTAAAACAAATGTTGTTCGCAACTTGGGCAAATAGTCCTCTCTTGGCCGATAAAAATTCACTAACTATCACATTAACCTATGGAGGTTATCATGGACGCAAACACCTTTGAATTATCCTTAGAACAGCAGTTTCAATTACAATGCTTACAGCAGGAATTTCAAGACTTAGAACGGGAACAAGTCATTGATTACCTGATTGATACCATGCAGCAAATCATGGCTAGGGACAATCTCATCAGAGATTTGATGAAAAACGACTTATTCTAGTGTCTTAAACCCAGACGCTCTCCATCTCGTGTCAAGCTTCTCTCATATCCTAGGCAAAAGACGAAGAGGGACAAGGGGTGCCGGGAGGTCAATTCATTCTAGAAGAAAAAAGGGAATAAACACTCAAACCTTACTCGCTTTTGAGACGACCCTGACTAATATTACCACGCCTCTAGATAATCAGGGGTTATGTGTAACTCAGACGACTTTAATTTTTTCTCTGCCAAACCCGAAACATTAATCCTAAACAAACTAATATGTAACCCGATGTGAGCAAGCCGTTAAGATATAGTAACCGTAACGTAAGCGTTTCAGATGTTTGTAACGAACTTAACCAGAGTAAGCTATAAGCAATAGCCCAAATAACCGTTAGTCGAATAGAAAAACGACTAGCTGATAAGACTTGACGACTACCCTGATGATGGTACACTGTCCAAAGGGCAGGAATCCAACCAACAACAGGGATTAGACGAGTTATTTGCTGTAACTTTTCTAGTTTTCGTTCTTGAAACGGATCATTCATGGCTTTAGCCCATAGTTTAACATGGAAACCCCTTTCCAAGCCGATCTCAGTGCCATTATCCTCGCAGGGGGCAAAAGCTCTCGCATGGGTCAAGATAAAGCCTTAATTGAGGTTAGAGGGGTTCCCCTCCTGCAACGGACTGCTACCCTTATTCAAGGATACGCTAACCCTGTTTATGTTATTACCCCTTGGGTAGAACGTTATCAAAGGATCGTTCCTTCAAGGTGTCATTTATTACAAGAGGTCTGTCCATCGGGAGAAACCCAAGGACCCTTGGTGGGGTTTGCTCAAGCTTTATCCTATGTTAAGACAGAATGGGTGTTATTGTTAGCTTGTGATTTACCTAACTTAACAATTCAGTGCATCGAGGCATGGTTACAACAGTTACCTGAGACATCGGATCACGTCATCGCCTGTTTACCCCGTCATCAAAAAGGATGGGACCCTTTGTGTGGGTTTTACCGTTCGTCTTGTTTAACGTCCCTGGAGGGCTTTATCGAACAAGGAGGGCGATCGTTTCAGCAATGGTTACACCCTCAATCTGTCCAGGAATTATTAGTCAGCGATCGCTCAGTTCTGTTTAATTGTAATACCCCGATGGATCTTAAAGATATTATTCAAATTTCTTTATCCTTATAGTCAAGCTTTCATGACTATTTTGTGAGATATTAAAAGATAAATATTAGAGATGGCTAACTATGGGCAGTCGATATGATTTTGATTATTATGTAGCTTGTGAAGGGAGAGACTATCAGTCAATTACGACACAATCAGGCTGTTTATTAATTGGGGGAGCAGAAGGCAATAAATCAGGAGAACATGAAGCAACCCAATGGTTTTTAAAACGAGCTTACGGGGGCAAATATTTAGTGCTTCGGGTGGGAGGAATTGGTAGACAAGCTGATTGGATTTGTCGAAATTATCGAGATTGGATCTACTCTGCGGCCGAACTTTCCATTGATAGTCGTGAGGCTGCTAATAATTCCCAAGTCACTGACTATATCCTCGACGCTGATGCTTTGTTTATCGCAGGAGGAGACCAAAATGACTATCAAGAATATTGGCAAGGGACGAAAACAGAAGACACCCTGAATTACGTCATTAATGAAAAAAAAATCCCCATCGCTGGAACCAGTGCAGGAATGGCGATTTTAGGAGACTATTATTATGCTCCGGACCATCAAGGGGTGATTAGTTCAGAAATTCTTAACGATCCCTTTCACTATAATACCCAAAAGAATTGTGAGCGAGAAATAGCCACCTTCTTTTAAAGGGTGGCAGTGGAGCGAACGGAGGTTTTAACCTCCCGTATCCAATCTAAGTTTATCGATGCACTCTTCCAAAACTTGTGTCATAGTCTTATCTTTTTGTTGTGCATAAAGTCTTAGTTTAGCTAATCTTTTATCACTTAATCTAATTGTAAAGTTTTTCTTGACCATATTGGCAATGCCATTGCAAAACGCTATAATCATAACATGAATTACCAAACTCAGAAAATCTTATTAACAGGTAATATAGATGATGAGGCTCACGCTTACCTTTTATGGTGTTGTGAGCAATCAAATAAACTATATAACTCTGTTTTATTTTCAATTCGTCAAGATTACTTTGAAAACTGTAATTACAAAACTTGGTTTGATAACAATGATAATTACAGAAGAAGTCCTCGTTTAAGACGGATTAAAGTTAGTTATGCTCAATTATGTAAAGATTTTAAAGATAACGTCCATTATCAGGCAATAGGAGGTCAACAAGGACAACAGACTATTAAGTTAGTAGTAGAAGCCATAAAAGGATATAACAAGCTTTTACCAATGTGGTTTAATGGAGAATTAAAAGACAAACCTAAAATCCCTAATTATCGCAAAAAAGGGCTTTATCAAGTTGCTTTTACTTCTCAAAACATTCGTTATGAACCACAGATCAGAATTTGTCATTTGCCTATCGCCAATTCTCAAAGAAAAGAATTAGAAAACCCATCAGTTATTATTCCTAGTGGAGCTAATTTTCAATTCTTAGATATAGCAGAGATAAGAATTGTTCCTCAAAATGGTAAATTATGGGCAGAATATGTCTATAAAACTCAGTTGGTCAAAGCTTCTAACCTTGATTATTCTCATGCTCTTGCCATTGATCATGGGGTTGACAATTGGCTTAGTTCTGTAACAACCAAAGGTAAATCTTTTATTGTCAATGGTAGAAGAATTAAGTCAATTAATCAGAGATATAATCGCTTTGTCGCTAAGTATAAACAGGGAAAATCCCAAGATTACTGGGATGATAAATTAGAGCAGGTCACTCACAGGCGTAACTGTCAAATGAGAGACGCTATTAATAAAGCAGCAAGGTTTGTCATTAATTACTGCTTAAAACATCAAATTGGTAACATTGTTTTTGGTTGGAATGATAGACAAAAAGAGTCAATTAATATAGGGAAAACTAATAATCAAAACTTTGTACAAATTCCAACGGCAAGACTTAAAAATCGTATTCAACAATTAGCTGAATCAGTAGGAATTATCTTTACTGAAATTGATGAAGCGTATAGCTCAAAAGCCAGTTTCCTTGATGATGATTTAGTCCCGAATTATGGTGAAAAACCCAAAGGGTATAAGTTTTCAGGGAAACGATTTAAGCGTGGATTATATAAAACAGCTAAAGGCTGGTTAGTAAACGCTGATATTCAGGCAGCAGCAAATCTGTTAAAAAAGGTAGCCACACAGCTAGGAATAAACCTAGCCAGGGTGGTTAAGGAATGTTTGACTGTTCCTAAACGCTATGAGCTTGATGGACTATCTCGATCATATCGTAAGCAAGCGGAAATGTGGCTTCAGCCCATTGAAGCTTAACCGCTTAGAATCCCGGCGTTTTTAAACCTTGGAGAAGTCAAAGAACATATTCATCGAAGTGATTTTCTGCAAGTCCCTTACCTACACCAAGTGCTGACAGATACCCATTTAGATCGACTCAATCAATGGAATCCAGAAACTCGCTATGGAAGGCTATTGGGTTTATTAGCTAAGGTCATTTATGAAGATAATAATCAACTTGACCATTATGGCATTGGACTAGAAGAAGGGGCCTTTGTGGCGATCGATGACCAAGGTATTGCTAAGGTTT
>NZ_PRLH01000169.1 GCF_003013815.1 Cyanothece sp. BG0011
TTTTATTATTAAGTTCACCCGAAGACGAGTAAAATAAAATAATTATTAACTTTATATTCTATCTATGTCTATATTTGATTGGTTTGCTAAACAAGAAAAGTCAGAACCCCCCATTCAACAACAACAGAAAGAACGGGAAATTGCTGACGGTTTATGGACGAAATGCGAAGCTTGTACTGCTTTAACCTATACGAAAGACCTCCAAGCCAATCAATTGGTTTGTACTGAATGCGGTCATCATTTTCGTGTCGAAAGTGCCGAACGCATTGCTCAGTTAATTGATAAGAATACCTGGAAACCCCTAAATGACCATCTTACTCCCACTGATCCCCTTAACTTCTGTGATCGCAAACCCTACAGCGATCGCATTAAGGACACTCAAGATAAAACTGGGTTAGTGGATGCAGTACAAACAGGAACGGGTTTAATTGATGGTCTTCCTTTGGCCCTCGGTGTCATGGACTTCCGCTTTATGGGGGGTAGTATGGGGTCTGTGGTAGGGGAAAAACTCTGCCGTCTCATCGAACACGCGACACAAGAACGGTTTCCGGTGGTTATTGTCTGCGCTTCTGGTGGGGCAAGGATGCAAGAGGGAATGTTAAGCTTGATGCAAATGGCCAAAATTTCAGGGGCCCTAGAACGTCATCGCAATGCCAAATTACTCTACATTCCCGTCTTAACTCATCCCACCACTGGAGGAGTCACCGCTAGTTTTGCTATGTTAGGGGATTTAATTATCGCTGAACCCAACGCTACTATTGGGTTTGCTGGACGACGGGTGATTGAACAAACGTTAAGGGAAAAGTTACCCGATGGCTTCCAAACCTCAGAATATTTATTAAAACATGGCTTTGTTGATGCCATTGTTTCTCGGACTCAACTGAAAAAAACGTTAGCTCAATTAATCAGTATTCATCAGCCTTTTTTCCCTGTTTTGCCGCCTCTGAATGTTCGTGAAAAGCATCATCATCATTCAGAAGAGATGGTTTTGAAAATGGATGGAAAAGAAGAATGAATATTCGGATTTAACTAATGTTATCTAAACTGAAAATAGCAATTACTAAATCTGGATTTATTCCTTAGCTTTCATTTTAGTACCTCTTAATTAGAAAGTTATACACAATTTAGCTAAGTTGTACAAAAATCTTATAGATATTTATGATTTTTGTACAACTGATATTTAATGATTAAAATGTCTTACTATTCCATCCCCACATAGTACCTTTAGCATCAGCAAATTCGATATAAGTCCGATTTTTTTCAACCCCTAATTTATCTTTAATGACTTGACAAAAATCTTCACTCATGGCTTTAGTTTGTGAAGGACTCATATTACCTACACTTTTTACTTCTAAGTAGCAAACGGGATCAAAAGTTCCTGAAAATGTCATCTTAATATCTGAATCAAAAGAAGTCATCACATAGGATTCAGGTTTTCCTAAATGTTGTGCTAATTTAGCTGATAAAGTTGTCAGCAAAGAATCAATAACGCTTGAGTCTGGTTTTGAAACTGATGTTTTTACTTGAATTAATGGCATGATTAATTTTATTTTTTACTAATTGAAAACTGGTTATTTCTGAACTTTAATTCCTAACTTTCTCTAGCATTAACCACCGTATTGCCATCCTGTACTTTCTAAGTTCAAAGCCTTTCCTTCTCGGTGTATTCCTGCGCCAATCACTTCACCAACATAAACAGTATGATCTCCTTTTTCAACTGATCCTACTACTTGACATTCTACATAGCCTAAAGAATCTTTTATGATAGGACATCCTGTTTTTTCTCCTTCATAAAATTCTACGTCTTCAAATTTATTACCCACACGACTTTGAGGTTTAAAAAATTTAGCGGCTAAGTCTTTTTGTCCCTCTTCTAAAAAACTAATGGAGAAAACACCGTTTTTTTTCAGCATTTCATGGGAACCCGAATCTTTTTTAACACAGTTAACCACTAAAGGCGGTTCAAAGGAACTCTGCATTAACCAACTGACGGTAAAACCATTTAGATTTTCCCCATCTTTAACCCCACAAATATAAAGTCCGTGGGGAATTTTTCTCAGCATTGTTTTTTTCGCTTTTTCGTCTAACAAAGTAATTTTCCTCCTAATTTATTCTGTTTTTAGAACATATTTTCTACTAATTTTTAGATAGTAAGAAAATAATCATCTTTATCTATAATATCAAAAAACTGCTCTAATTGCACTGATTGATCTTTTTTCTATTTTTAGTTAAACTGTAGAATCTAGTTTATCAAATAAAGATGCTAAAATAGTATTCGATAATAAAAAGCCATCAGGATCACTTAACATTATTCTATGGATATTTTGCCAGGTATTATCATTTAGTTCTGTGATAAAATTATCATTTATATTTTTAAAGTAAACTAATCCTACTTGATGATAAGGAATCAGAGTTTGATAAATTTTTGTAACTATCTCTTTCTCAAATTGCTTGAGAATTTCTGATAAATTAATACCTTTTTTGAGTCTTAATCCTAACATCAGACTTTCTAGTAAAACATCAAATTTATTTAAATTAGGAGAAGAAATATTATAACCTGATTGTTTCAATTGATTGACCCATTCATAGTAACTTTTTCGAGTTTTGGGACGAGTAAATCTTTGATTATTGGTATAACTGGCTGCTCCCATGCCGAAGGCATAATAAGGTTGATTTTCCCAGTAAACAAGGTTATGACGACATTGATAACCTGATTTGGCATAATTAGAAATTTCATAATGTTCATACCCTGCTTGCGTTAATTTATACTGAGTTATTTTATACATCATGGAAGTATCTTCATCCTTCGGTAAAGGAAAATTACCGGGTTTATATTGTTTACCAAAAGCTGTAACAGGTTCTAATACTAAATCGTAACAAGAAATATGAGTTGAGTTGATTTTAATCGCTTGGTCTAAGGAAAGTTGCCAACTTTCTAAATTTTGATAAGGAAGTCCAGAAATTAAGTCTAAGCTAAAATTTTTAATATTAGTTTGATGAATAAAATTAATAGCCTGTTCAATATCTTTATATCGATGAAAACGTCCACATTTTTCTAATAATTCATCATTAAAAGATTGAACACCTAGACTGAAGCGATTAACACCTAATTTTTTATAACTATATAATTGTTCTAAAGTAAAAGTTCCTGGGTCCATTTCTAGAGAAATTTCTGCATCTGAGTTAATTCCGAAATGTTCATCTAAAGCGAGCAAAATTTTTTCTACATAACGAGGAGGTAATAGAGAGGGAGTTCCTCCCCCGAAAAAAATTGTTTCTAAAGGTAGATGACAAGTAGGAGTTATTTTGATTTCTTCACATAAAAACTCAACATATTCTGCAATGGAACCTGATTGATTGGTATCCATTTTATCTCCTAAAACAGAGATAGGGAAATCGCAATAGTAACAACGACGACGACAAAAAGGAATATGAAGATAAGCTGAAAAAGGGGGGAGAATTTCCATAGATTCTTAAAAGTTGTAGAATTTTTCGATAGACTACGGAGCAAATTAGAGTAATATGGTCAGCAATAGATTAAGAATCAACAAGAATGGGTTAGATGAGAGGGATATAATAGATAAAATAATCTCAATCAGGTAGAAAAATCTTGTAATTTTTTCTTCTCAACTACCAAAATTATAGATTAAGATCAAAACTATGATTGATGCCATTATTATTCTCATATTTATCCTAGCAGCGGCCGGAGTCGGCTTTGATAGCGTTGATTTGCTTCCCGTTGAAGTACAAGAACAAATATCGAATATTGACGCTTTACGGTGGTTAGCAGCAGGTTTTACGTCAATTTTGGGTTTGGCCTTCGGATTGGTGGCCCAGACGACTTACCGGCGTTTAGAAAACCGTATCAGTACCACACCCATTGAGGTTATTTTGACCAGGGCCGTCGGGTTAGTCATTGGTCTATTGATCGCTAATTTGATGTTAGCCCCTATTTTTTTACTTCCTATTCCCAAGGAGTTGGCTTTTATTAAGCCGATGACAGCTATTTTAGGGAGTGTGGTGTTTTCCTTTATGGGGGTTAGTTTAGCCGATACCCATGGGCGCACTTTCTTAAGACTAATTAACCCCAATAGTATCGAAACCCTCTTAGTAGCTGAAGGAACCCTACAAGCGGCCTCAACAAAGGTTGTCGATACCAGTTGTATTATTGATGGTCGTATTGAACAATTGCTTCATACGGGGTTTATTGAAGGACAAATTTTGATCCCTCAGTTCGTTTTACAAGAGTTACAACAATTAGCAGACGGTAGTAACGATCAAAAACGAGTCAGGGGACGACGGGGGTTAGATATCTTAAACAGAATGCAGGAATCTTTCCCTAAACGTATTCTGATTCATTCGGCTGACTATGAAGATATTGCCACAGTTGATGCTAAGTTGGTTCATTTAGCGCAAGAAATTAACGGAACCCTTTTGACCAATGACTATAACTTGAGTAAAGTGGCTAACTTACAAAAAGTTACCATTCTCAATGTTAATGATATTGCTCAGGCCATTCGACCTATTTATTTGCCCGGCGATACCATCGACCTAAAAATTCTCAAGCTAGGGAAAGAACCTACTCAAGGAGTCGGGTATTTAGAAGATGGAACCATGGTTGTAGTAGAAGAAGGCAAAGAGTACATCGGAGAAGAATTAAGCGTTGTGGTAACTTCTGCCTTGCAAACCTCAGCCGGTCGAATGATTTTTGCTAAACCTCAATCGGTGATTGCTTCATCATAAGATAGTATTGGCGATCGTTATTGGCTTTGGACTATAGCGATCGCCAAACACAATCAACTTATAAAACCAATTCAATAACATTGAATAAGATGTTAATGTTCAGTGCATCAGGCAAGATACCCGGTAACTCAATGCCTTGATTACTACCTAAATCAAGAAAAGTGTTGCCATTTTGTTCAATTAACCCAAGAGACTGAGAATCGATATTGTGGAGGCGAATTTTATCCCCCGCCCCGAAGTCCTCAATGCGATCGTGTCCTTCATTGGCACTAAAGTTAAAGATATCGCCACCACTACCC
Organism: Cyanothece sp. BG0011; assembly: GCF_003013815.1. Lineage (GTDB taxonomy): Bacteria > Cyanobacteriota > Cyanobacteriia > Cyanobacteriales > Microcystaceae > Crocosphaera. Next base: position 5,043 of record NZ_PRLH01000169.1, read on the forward strand.
CCACTGAGAATATCGTTACCAGTACCACCGGTTAGCACGTCGTTGCCAGTGCCACCCGTTAAAATGTCATTACCAGCGTTACCATCAATCAAGTCATCTCCGCTAGTCCCTTCAATGATGTCGTCTCCTTCGGTTCCCGTAATGGTTGTTACCCCTGTGGCCGAATCATAAGAAGATACGGGGGTTTCTGAAGTCTCGGAATTGACAGATGTGGAACTAGCAACAGGTTGAGAAGTATTGGATGAGTCGCCGATGAAAACATTGTCAATGGCTTGAAATTCGGTGGTAGGATCACTCACTCCTCCCGTAACAAAACGTAAGGCAATATATTCATATCCTTGACCAAAATCAATGTTATCCCAAGTAAAGTTAGTCCAATTAAACTCACTACTAGCTAGATTATTGGTATCAAGTAAAGTGGCAACATTAATCGGCTCTGTTCCATCAGCAACGGGAGTTTCGGTATCCCAATTACTCATTTTAAACTGACCATCAACACCATAAACCTGTAATTTTAAGGTATTGTCACTTCCTATATTGGTAGCCTCAAAGCTAATAGTTTGTAAACCTTGGGTTAAGTGATTACTTTCAATGACCTGGGTTAAAGTTGCACTCCCTTGATCATCAGCATAGGCCCATTGATTATTAACATCGTTATTCCATCGATGTTTGTCCTGACCATTGTCCTCACCGCGAGTCAACCATCCTTTCCCTGCATCAGCAACTGTTGTGTCAACCCATTTTTGAGTAATACGAGTAAATGCGGAGTCAGAATTAGCACTAAAAGTTGAATCTACCACAATATTATTGCTGATATTTGATGAAAAAACAGTTACGTCAACTTGAGCGGTGCTGGTTTGTCCTTGATTATCAGTGATAGTGTAAGTAAATGAATCATTGCCCACAAAATCAGTTTCAGGAGTATAATTTAGAGTCCCGTCACTGTTTTGACTAATGACACCATAATCAGGTTGATTAAAGTTTTGAATACTGATAGGGTCTCCTTCAGCATCACTATCATTGCTTAAAACATCGATAATAATTGATTGATTGGCTGAAGTCGTCGCAGTATCGTTAATAGCTTTAGGGGCATCATTAATTGGATTGATTTGTATGTCAACAGTCGCACTATCACTTCCACCCTGTAGATCAGAGATCGTATAAGAGAAACTATCATTTCCATTAAAGTTAAGATCAGGAATATAGGTTAAAGTACCATCACCATTGTCACTAATAGTTCCATGAATTGGTTGAGTAACTTTATTAACAAAAAGAAAATCTCCATCACTATCGCTATCATTGCTTAAAATATCGATAATAATTGATTGATCTTCATTGATTGTAATACTGTCATTTAAAGCAGTAGGAGGTGTGTTAGTATCATTTGAAATATTAGATAAGTTTCCTATAAATACATTATCAATAGCTTGAAATTCACCATCTTCTATTCCTGACGTTTTAAAACGTAATGCAATGGTTTGATAACCACTACCAAAATCAACATTATTCCACGTAAAAGTTGTCCAGTCAAATTGATTATCGGCAATATTTCCCGTATCTAAAAGTTTAACCGCTTCAAAGGGTATAGTATTACTTGTTGATAAAGGCTCACCACCAAAAACACTTAAGTCAAAGATCCCATTAATGCCATAAACTTCTAACTCTAATGTATTACTAGATCCAATATTAGAAGCATCAAAGCTAATATTTTGTGGACCACGAGTGACAGATTGATCGTGAACAAGATGAATCAATCCGGGTTTTCCAGATGTATCAACTGAAACCCAACCATTATTCCTATCTTGTACCCATTTACTATCTTGATGATGATCATACCAAGTGTTGTTAGATAACGAATCGTAAAAACTTGGCTTCCAGTCTTTCTTAAAGTCAGGACTATTCTCACCGAAATCACCATTTTTAATAATATTCTTAAAAGGATGAGAAACAACATCAATATCCTGTATCAATGTTGCTGTATTCCCTTGAATGTCGGTGACTGTAAGGCTTGCAGAATAGGTACCAGCAGCCTCATAAACATAAGTTGCATAACGACCAAAATCATCAATTATGCCATCACCATCAAAATCCCAGGCAAAAGACGCTATAGTGTTATCTCCTGCCGTGTAAGGATGATTCACCGAATCTGTCCATTCAGGAATATAGTCGGGATCAAAAGATTGACTAGCATCAAAATTGACTGCCAAACCACCAGAAGGGGTTGTGGTAAAGTCGGCTTTTGGTGCTTGATCATCACTAGGAATCTCAAAGAGTGTATTGCCCTCGATTTCAAAATAAGGGGTTATGGATGAATTGTTGTTAAATGGATTAGTTTGATCTGCTGGAGGTGGATTATCAACTCGGCCAGAAGCAGGGTAAAGATTATATAAGTTATTTTGAAAAATCCCCCCGACTAAACGACTTTGAGAAAACGGAACTTCCGTATTATATCCTTGGTAGGAAGTTTGAGGTATTGTAGCACCGATCTCGAAACCTTCAACATGAGTATTTTCTATAACAATACTGCGTGCATTTTTATCTGAATTAATACCAGTTCCTTGAGTT
>NZ_PRLH01000078.1 GCF_003013815.1 Cyanothece sp. BG0011
AAGGCGTGCAAGATGTCAGTTAAGGGGTGGACAAAGTATAAAAAGACGAGCCAACTATTTACTTTTGAGAACAAATTCTTTGAATTGCTTCTTGATAGTTATATGAATCCATAGGGAGCCAAGAAAGGGATGAAATCCATTGTCCTGTCTGTTTTTTGGTTACTTTCAAAACAGGATAAGTGAGCAGATAAGTTTAAAAATTCGTCAACTTATTAAACAATTGTGAAAATAAAAAGGAAATAATTTGTTTAGTTTACTCACAAAATATAGCTGAATGATTATTGACATTTTAGAGAAGAATTTTCAAAATAAAATCAAGAGCAAATTGGTTCTTATTCATCTAAAGATTTGAAGAGAGTAACATCATGAATAAAAATTTTGGTAAACATTTGGGTGAAGTTGCAATTACTGATTTAGTTCAAGAATCAGTCGTTAATGCAGCCCACAGAAGACAGCAATGTCTCGAAGATTCTTTAGTGGATATCAATGAAGAAGAAGCTAAAAATGTCGAAGGAGGACTGACTTCTACTCCACTTAAGATTTCTTTTCCTACTACATTAGGCATGATTATTGAAGAGCCTATTTTTCCTTCGTAAATTTAATGAAGAGAGTATCAATGAAACATCATCAGTCTTCTGAAAAAACCCTATGTCCCAGTTCTAGACCAGAATTACCAGAAAGTGTTGCCTTTGGTGTTGTGAGTGGAACCGTCGAAAAACCCCAGGTTACTTATCTTAAAAAACCTCAACCGATTACTGAGAAATTAATCGCCTTAACGGCACCGGTAACACCAGCAGAAGTCTTTCGCACAGCGAGTCCCTGTGCTACTAAGAAATGTCAGCATTTTGATGGTAATAACTGTCGTTTAGCTCAGCGAGTTGTTCAACAATTACCGGTAGTTGAAGATAAGTTACCAGCCTGTTCTATCCGAAGAGAATGTCGCTGGTTTCAACAAGAAGGAAAAGCAGCTTGTCTGCGCTGTCCACAAGTTATTACTGATAATTACAATGCTTCGGAATTAGTTCGTCAAGTATCAATGCCCACTGCCATTGGAGAATAGAATTATGTCTGTTGAAAATGTAAAAGCTTTTTACCAAAGATTAGCCCAAGATGAACAGTTTCGCTCTGCACTTGCGGAGGTAAAAAATAAAGAAGAATGTAGTCAATTAGTACAACAAGCTGGCTATTATTTTACTCAAGAAGAATTTGATAATTATACTGCTAAACTCTTAGAATCTAGTCTCAATGAGGGAGAATTAAATGACCTCAATGAAAAGGAACTAGAAGCTGTTTTTGGAGGAATTCGTAATAAAATGCCCTCTCCTCCCATACAAGCCCTCTATGGTGTTATTTGGCCCATTAAACCCCAACCTCTTTATGGTGTCATTATCGACGAATAAAATAACTGAAATCTTCATATTTGAAGCAATAATAGGAGTCACGAATGTCCTTATCTAATGTTCAACGTTTTTACCAAAGATTATCAGAAGATGAAGCCTTTCGCGCTGGTCTTCAAACTGTAAACAATAAAGAAGAATGTAGTCACTTTGTGAAAAAAGCTGGCTATGATTTCACCCAAGAAGAGTTTGAAAGTTACACGGCTGAACTTCTAGAATCTAGTGAAAAGGAGTCCAAGTTACAAGACACTCTAGAAGAACTAAATGAACAAGAACTAGCAGCGGTTTTGGGTGGATTGACAAGAAGTTCTGTAGCAATTTACGGTTTACCACCTAAATTATTTTAAAGGTATAGCATTTCTTGTTGATACTTAAGATAGGTCAGGTTAAGGTTAATTAAATTGAACATTTAAATAAATTTAAAGAACAAACTGACCTATTACTAATTGATTTAATTAAGTCTTGGAGTTAAAAAAATTATGACAGAATATCGTCGAATTAGTCATGCTGTGTGGGAAATTACCTTAAAGTGTAATCTGGCTTGTCAACATTGTGGTTCTCGCGCTGGACAGAATAGAACCAAGGAACTTTCAACTGAAGAAGCACTCAATTTAGTGCAACAAATGGCGGAGGTTGGTATCACAGAAGTTACCCTAATTGGTGGAGAAGCTTTTTTACGGTCTGACTGGTTAGAAATTGCCCAAGCTATTACTAAAGCAGGGATGGTTTGTGGTATGACAACCGGCGGTTTTGGTATTACTTTAGACACCGCTCGTCGTATGAAAGAAGCAGGAATTCAAGTGGTTTCGGTTTCCGTTGACGGGTTAGAAAAAACCCATGATTATCAACGGGGAAAACCGGGCGCTTGGCAATGGGCTTTTAAAACTATGAAAAACCTAAAAGAAGCGGGGATTACCTTTGGTTGTAATACTCAAATTAATCGTCTTTCTGCCCCAGAATTTCCCTTACTTTATGAACGTCTGCGAGATGCAGGAATTGCTGCTTGGCAAATTCAATTAACGGTTCCCATGGGTAGGGCTGCTGATAATAATCATATTCTTTTACAGCCCTATGAATTATTAGATGTTTACCCTATGATTGCCAAAGTTGCCCAACGAGCAAAAGAAGAAGGAGTTCGTGTTCAAGCAGGTAATAATATTGGTTATTATGGACCCTATGAAAGATTACTGCGTGGGGGTGATGCCTGGTCATTTTGGCAAGGCTGTAATGCTGGACTTTCTACCTTAGGAATTGAAGCCGATGGTGCTATTAAAGGCTGTCCTTCTTTACCGACTTCTGCTTATACTGGGGGCAATATTCGTGATTATTCTCTGCGGACAATTATCGAAGAAACGGAAGAATTACGCTTTAATTTAGGTGCCGGAACCCCTCAAGGAACAGACCATCTTTGGGGCTTCTGTAAAACCTGTAAATTTGCAGAATTGTGTCGGGGGGGTTGCAGTTGGACGGCTCATGTTTTCTTTGATAAAAGAGGTAATAATCCCTACTGTCATCATCGGGCTTTAACTCAGCAAAAGAGAGGTATTCGGGAAGAGTTTGTCATAAAATATCAAGCAAAAGGTAATCCTTTTGATAATGGCGTATTTGAGTTATTAGAAAAACCTTTTGATAGTCCTATCACTGATGATGAATTACGCTTTACGGCTGATAAGATTCAATGGCCAGTTAGTTGGGAAATCGAGCAAGAGAAACCTTTATCTTTAGTGGGTGCTAATCATTAATTTTGAGGATAAATTTATCATGGAAAAGAATTTAATGGGGTCTCATCAAGAATCAAATCAGCCTATTTTACCCCGTTCTGCCTGGAGTAGTAATGTGGCTTATTTACGGACATTATTTAAAGCGAAAAAAGCTTTAGATAGCATTGAGGAAGAGGCAGCAATCATTAAGCGATAAACTATAATTTATTTAGTTTAATAAGTTATGTTATTTTTCTATTGATGGACTCAAGGTAAGCCTTGGGTCTTTTTCTATTATTCAATAAAAATGTTATTTTGTAAGAAAAAAGAAATAATTAATTTAGTTTTTATTTGTTATTAAAACATAGTCTAGTAATCTAAGATGTCAATTATTTAAAAACGATGATTTTATCAGGTTTACAATAAAAAACACACATTTATTTGTAGATATTTTTTCTTTTTTGAACTATTAAAACTATTGCGATATAAAGAAGGTGATTTTATAATAAAAGAGTCAAACAAATCAAACCAATTTCTGAGGAGAAAAGCTCAAAATGACTAACATTACTATCTCTAATTTAGACCCCAATAATACTGGTTTATTCATGAATTCTGAAAGCTTTATAACTGAGTTAACAGATGAACAACTTAATGACACTCATGGTGGAGGATTTTGGTTCGGTGTAGCTGTAGGTCTTGCTATTGCACACGTTTTAAGATAGCGATATCTGTTTTACCATTATTCATAGGGAAGTTGCTAGAGACATTAAAAGTTATAGCAACTTCCTTATGAAATTTTATGGGCAAAAACTCTTTTTCATTGCTAATCATCTATAACTGTCAGTTCTTGAGACTTTTGCTTTAACCAGTCAGAAAATAAATTAGATAAAATTTGATAACGTCTATTTTCATTGAGTTCTGGATGTATAATTTCTTCAACAAATACTAAATGAACTCCTTGAGATGTCATAATCGGTTTTAGTAATTGAGGAGGGTTTGCAGCAAATACAGCAGCAGAAATTTCTGGTTTTAATTCTTGACGTTTAACCTTTCCTAAATATCCCCCTTTACGTCTTAACTCTTTATCTTTTATATATTCATGTGCTACATCCCAAAAACTCATCTCATCTTCATCGATAGCATAATATAATTCCATTGCTAAGTCTTCATCATCTAGAATAATTTCATGCATTATGACTTCAGTATAATTTAATTGATTTTGATAGAAGTAAGGTTCAATTTTATCCGCAAAAAGATGATTTGCTAATTTACCAGAAATAATACTAAAATGAAGAATCTCTTCAAAATCTTCTACAGAAAGTTGATTTCTTTGTAACCACTTATGGGTTTCTTCTGCACTCTGGAGGTTCTTAGATAAGCGAAATTGATCAGCCGCCTGCTGAAGTTCTTCTGTTTCTACTTTTATATCTACACCTTTTGCTTCTTGGGCAATAATTCTACGATTTATCATTCCTTCTATTATCTCCGACATTTTACCTGAGAGTTTAATTTCCTTGATAATCTCTTCTGCAGTTACGGTGATAGATAATGACATAATATTAATTTCAACCCAAAATATATCTTTTTTTATCATATAGCAATTTAACAGTCTTTGTAAATTTATGATTATCATATCCCTTGATTGAAACATTTGTTTTTATACAAAAACTCAAATCCTCAAAAAATGAGAACCTAGTTTTATTTAAGAAATAATTGTTTAAGTTTTTTCTTTAAGATTAAAACTCAATCAAGGTGTCAATTAAATAAAATAGATATTGTCTGGTGTCAAAATATTTTTTTTAATGCAATTTTCCCTTAAAAAAAGAAATAATTGCTTTAGTTATTGAGAAAAAAGTAAGTCAAAAGCACTTGAATTTCTCATAGATGTCACTAATAATATATACAGAGTCAAACAGATTGCTCTTAAGACTCAAATCAAAAAATACTAACTCTTAGAGGACTTTTCCCATGTCTAATATCATCATTTCTGATCTCGAAAAAATCAACAACAAAAACCAAATGATTGATGTTTTACCTAACCGACAACAGTTAGTGAAAGGTGGTGGTGTTGAGGTTGAATTCAGTATCAGTATCAAAATCAAAAAGTAAAATGTAATCAACTTTATTGAGACATAATACCTGATTGTTTCTTAAATTATGTCATCCCTATTAAACCCATACATTGGAGAAAGTTTACCATGTCTAATATCATCATTTCTGATCTCGAAAAAATCAACAACAAAAACCAAATCATTGATGTTTTACCTAATCAACAACAGTTAGTTAAGGGTGGTGAAGTAGAAGTTATCTTCAAAATTACCATAAGATTCTAAGAACTTTATTTAGAAGTTCAATTAGCTTCAAAAACAAATGATTCCTTTTCTTAGTTTTTGAAGCTGATCTCTTCTAATCTACAACTATTAACTCATTAACACAGGAGTCAACTATGAAGGACAAATTTACCGAAAATCCAAATCAAATCACTCTCGATGATATGATTTCTCAGTCAGTAGAAAATGCAGTTTCTCGAAGACAGCACAATTTAGAGTTAGAAAACGATCTTGTAGAGATTTCAGAACAAGATTCTAAAAACGTAAAAGGTGGTGCAATCAGGGACATAATTGTTATGGGATACTTTATAAAATAATTTTCCTAATCTTTGATTTCGTCAAATTATTTAGCTTCAAAAAGTTGGTTTAATTCTAATGATTTTTGAAGCTAATTTTTTATAGTTAACCAAATCGGTGTAAAATTAAATTCTACTATATGATAGTCTAAATCTTAAATTATTGTATTATCAAGATTTTCTCTGAGCCAATGTTTAAAGTTTCTGATGGCTTCACTTCTACCAACTTGTTGACTTTGTGCAACAGCTTGATTAATTAATTCTATAATAGGAATTTTAGGAAAATTGGGACTATTTAAAGACTCAATATATTTCCCTTCTTGTAATAAATTAATCTGTAGACCATTTTGAGTATAACGCCAAAGTTCCCGAACTCCTAAAAGTCGATAATTGTCTAAACGAGTACGACAAGTAATATCAATTTCTATGACTAAATCTGGAGGGGGATCACATTCTAAATTAAGTCTATTTTTACCAATAACAGCTTGATAATTTTCAATATAAAAACAAGCATCAGGTTCCACTGCTTGGTTCATAAGTTCGTTTTTAAATGTAGTTGATCCTAACGGTTCAAAATTAATATTAAGTGCTTCTAAGAGAATCTGAACCATATAGCTAATTATTTCTTTATCTTTTTCATGTTCGGGTAAAGGCACCATAATTTCTAAGACTCCGTTACTGTAGGATAATCTAGAAGCACGACTTTCTCCTAATTCTGATAAGATTTGCTCAAATTTTTGCCAGTTAAGCTCTTTTAAAAGTAATTGTTGACCAGGATGTAAAATAATTTGTTCTAAGGCTAATTGCATAGTTTTAGCTTTAAATTTTTATTTCTTAATTTAATTATATCAGAAACATATAATCTTACCACAAATAAATAGTATGCAATCTATCTTTAGCTACCATTGTTATTTTCTCAGGTTTCTAATAACAATTTTATAACAAATTGTTATTACTTAAAAATCATTTAAATTTTTATTCTTTGTTACCAAAAAATGTTCGGGCTTAATATGATTAAGCCCCTACGGACTACGGCATTCTTAACCATCCTGTCTAAAGTTTAAAGTCTCCATTTTGTAACTTCTTAAAGGGGTCAAGAACAAAATCAATTAAACGACGCTGACGGATAACTACTTCTGCTGTTGCGGTGTCTCCAGGACGTAAATTAATACAGTCTTCAGGAGTAGGCATACAAGTTTGATCAAGCTCAATTGTAAGATCATAAACCAAGGTTTTACCATCGGGGGTTTCTATCTCTTTCGTTGTCGGAGAAACCTCAGTTAATTTCCCTTCAATTACCCCATAATCTTGGAAAGGAAAAGCATCAAACTTCATTTTTACAGGCATTCCTTTAGTCACTGAACCACTTTCAGGTGTTGCCATTTCTGCTTGTAAAATTAAGGCCGTTCCTTGAGGCGCAATTTCTAAAATGCGAGTTCCTGGTTGTACAACTGCCCCTTCCGTATCAATCGGTAAATCGAAAACAGTTCCTTCTATAGGTGCTTTTATTACCCGTTGACTTAATTGATATTGTAAACTTTCTATTTGACTTTTTGTCTGTTTTATGTCTGACTTAAGAGTGGTGATCTCCGTTTCTAAGTTTTTGATTTGTTCTTTATTTTTCAATAAAGATAATTCACCCGAACCGACTAAACTATCATAACTATTTTCTTGTTCTTTTAGTCTTAATTCAGCTTTC
>NZ_PRLH01000034.1 GCF_003013815.1 Cyanothece sp. BG0011
GCCCATACCTACTGACCACTTTTTCCACACTCTCATCACCACAATAAAATCCTTACTTTTTTCCATCTTAGCTTGCACTTGCGTGAGATGGCTCCCCAATATTTCCCGATTTCGCAAAAAAGCACCTGGGAGTCTTGCCGTGTTTCGACCCCAAGTGCTTTTTATCCGATCCACTCTCACACCACGAATAACTGAATGTTATTTGTTGGAATTAATAGTAGCATAACTCAAGTTTAAGTACAAATAGCTATAACAGTTCGAAGATAGTCCTCAGCACTTTACCTTGCCGAACGGGGAAAGAATCATGGGAAAGCAGTGGGCGATCGCCACGAATGCCATCAACGAAAAATGAACGACACGCCAGTTAACGTAAAACTAAGTCATATTAACAATTACCCTTAATAGGAAAACGCGACAAGTGGGTTATCTAGTTTTTGATTTTATTCTCTTAGCTTGTGAGCTAGAAAAGTTTTTAGTTACAGGAGTTAGCCCGTCATGATTTCTGAATTTGAGCGTAGTGTTTTTGAGCTAATTAACCAAGAAAGAGCCGAGAACAATTTAGACCCTTTAAGGATTGATGAACAATTAGTAATGGCGGCCGAATATCATTCTGAAAGTATGGCTAATGATGATTTTTTTAGCCATGAAGGAATAGATGGCTCTACTCCATTTGAGAGGATGATGGATCAGGGTTATTCTTATCAAGCTGCGGGGGAAAATATTGCAGCTGGTTTTACCACACCAGAATCAGTTGTAGCAGCTTGGATGGGAAGTAGTGGACATCGTGCCAACATTTTAAGTGATGATTTTACAGAAATCGGCATTGGACATCAATATAATTCTAATGATATCGGACAAGTTAATTATTTTCATTACTGGACGGTTAATTTTGGAACCCCTTTGTCATGAAGTCAGAACCGAGGACGAAAGACCAAGGTAATGCGGCATCCAACGAAACTAGAAACCCCATCGTCCTATGACGTGGGGTAGTTCATAGCAAAAATTCATTCGTATCCTAGCAAATAGTCAAGATAATCTTCACTGATATCCTCAACTTCACAGAGATAGTCGCCGTCAGGGTGCTGATAATGAACATTGCCTAAATTGTCGAGAGAATCAAGGCGACAATCTTCTCGAATTTCATCATAGACAGTGGAGTGATTTCTCCAAGTATTCTCTTGTCGAATTAACAAATCTTCCTGAGATTCTATCTCATCAATTTCTTCTCTTTTTGTCGTAATTTTGCGCTTATTGGGTTTAGCCATAAGAGGAATTTTTAGTAAGTACAGAGAAAACACCATTTCAGTTGATCTGATTGATTCCCCCAACTGGAGGAAGATCACATTACCTATTAACCATTACACTATGTGTGTAATGGTTGTCAGAAATCAGATCCTTATTAAATCCCCTTGAATCAGAGATGGAAATTATTTCTTTAACACTTATTTTAATCGGCACAGTTGTTGTTGATGTTTTATGGAAAGAAAACCACCAAGAACAACAATCTAATATCTGTAGAAATTGTTTTGATGAAAATTAGTCAATTTCAACTTATGAATAAGACTTTTTCCTAGAATATCATAATCAAACTTTAGAAAAACTCATCTTCCCCATCATCACTGAAATCATAACCCCTTTCCACCCAGTATTTCCAATCAGCGATCTCTTCAGTGGTCATCTCATCGCTATCCACAGGCTCAATCTCAGATAAAGAAACAGAGAAAACATCCTGGTTTTGTCCTTCGGTATAACGAACATCGACCCTCATTTCCTGTTCACATTCTTCTTCAGAGGACATAGCCACAACTTCTACATTGGCTCCATCCCATACAACTCCAAAAGGCTGATTCAGATTATCCTCCAGATAGCAGTACCACCCCATTCGCTCTTCATGTCCATTGTAAGTATCAACGATAATTTCGTTGATGATTCGCTGTTCTCTTTCGTTGTCGTGGGAAGTTACAGCCATGATAAAATTTTGTTTTAACGAAGGAACAGCAATTATCATAGGGGGTAAGTGGAGAAAAAACAACTGTTAAACGGACTAAAAATAAGCTTTATTGACTGTTTTCATAAATTGGCTAATTTTTACTTAGTCAGATCAAGGGGGGTTATCATAATCATACTTTGTCAGGAAATCTCATCTGCTCAAGCGTTCCGATTTTTCCTAATAACTGTATAACTGTAACAAACACGAAATTACAACTTAATAAGACTAACTCGAACTTAATTGGAGCATTTGGCTGAGTGTTACTTTAGTGCGTTTATTTCTGTTCATGGGTGATCGCTCTACTGAATCTAACTTGTAACTTTTAACCATCAGGAAATTGCCAACAAGAGATTGTCTCAACGTTTGTACTGCCACATCGACATTTAACCTCGAAACTAGAATCGACCCATTCCCATCCACAAAGGCGACAGTGGCACAAAATGTTATTTCGATTAGCAAGCTCAATTTTTGATAGCCATTCTTGGCGAACAGTTGGATCGAGGGGGTCACGAGATTTTGGCATTTTTTGTCACCTTATTGGACAATTAGTTTGTCTTTCCGGAGTCCTACGAGTTCTACACTTTTATCCCATAGTTGTTGCGCTTTTTCAACATCATAAGATTCTTGTGAAGACTCAATCATCTGTAAACCACTAAAATATTTTCCCGTTACATTTTTCAACTGAGGATCTTCAACCAGCCTTGCTAAAGCTCGTCCAGATTGTTGTGGAGTATTAATTTTTGGAAAAAAACTAAAAAGAGGAAGAATATAATCCCAGACTATTTTCGCTCTTGGGGGATAATCCTGCGCCAAGCCGGTTCCTGGCATTAACCCCGGAGTGAACACATTGACCGTAATGGGATGTTCCTCTGTGCTTAATCCCTGTTTTTCGAGACGACGAGATAATTCGTAAGCACACAATATATTGCAAAGTTTCGAGGTGGTGTAGGCAGTTCGACCAATATCCGAAATACTTTTATCGTTTAGAGTTGAGTCTAATTCAGGGTGTGCTAGTAAATTAGGAGCTTGAAAATTAGGGGCTGGCATCCCTGTTATTTTACTTGGATCATGAGTATCGCTACTGACAAAAATAATTCTTCCTGGTGGTTTTAAATGCTTTAAAAGAAGATTAACCAGTAAAAAATGCCCCAAGTGATTCACAGCGAAGGTCGTTTCTATCCCATCTTCTGTATATGTTCGTCTTTGAATAAACTGTACTCCAGCGTTACAGATAATTATTCTTAACGGGGGCAGAGTTTTCTGGGCGAATTCAGCTTCAAATTGACGAACTGACTGTAAAGAGGCTAAGTCAAGAGTAATAGCTTCAATCTGGTTATTTTGGGTTAAATCTTTGAGCTTTTTGACAGCTTTTGTTGCTTTCAGGTGATCACGACAGGCAAGGACAAGATAGATATCTTTGTTTAACGCCAGTTCTTTGGCACAAGCATAACCCAATCCATTGTTGGCTCCTGAGATAATAACTGTTCTCATTTTTTAACTTTATGTCTTTAAACAGATTTTTTCGACTAAATTTATCCTCAGAAATATTCTATCTTAATCTAGAGGTTTAACTCTGTTGTGTCAGAACACAACGACCCCGATTATTGAACTGGTTTTTTGGATATCTTTAAAGGAACTTTATTTCTTAAACTTGATCTAATGGAATAATATTATTCCATATGGTAGTTAAAACACAATTGAGGAATAAATGCGCCTAGCAATCTTGTCAAATGCCGGAGGTAGTGGGAAAACAACTTTAGCCTCTCACTTAGCTTATTTATTGGCAAAAAAGGGATATTCAGTGGCGTTACTCGATTTAGATCCACAAGGTTCGGTGAGTTTATTTTGTGGATTATCAAGGCCAGAAGCAAATCAGACAATTGCGACAGTTTTATCTGATGATTTTTCAGGAAAGTGGCCATTAAGTCCTCTGTGGGAAGAATCTGTTAACAATGTTGTTGCTTGTCAAGGGGAATTGACATTAGTGAAAACCATTAGTGAATTAACTCATCATCCAAGAGGCGCTTATTTACTAAATGATCGCCTGTTAGACTATCCACTCTCTCAACAAATTGTTATTTTTGATTGTCCAGCAACTCTAGGTCCCCTTTCAACGATTGCTATTTCAGCATCAACCCATATCTTGATTCCCATTCAGGTTGAACCTAAATCAATAGATGGTTCAGCGAAACTCCTAGAATGGATATATCATACCTGTGGACTATTAAGACTTAATCCTTTCCCTTTAATTATGGGAGTTGTCCCTAATCAATATGACCAGCGTGTGGCTATTCATCGTAATATTCTCGAACAAATAAATCCTCTGCTTCAACAATTAAACATTCACTGCTTTGAACCAATTCGTTATTCATCAGAATTCAAGAATGCTAGTTCAAAAGGTTTACCAATTCATCTTTATCGACCAGCCCATGCTGCCGGTAAAGATTTTTATCCAATTATCAAATCTCTAATATCTCAATTAGCCCAGGAGGAAACAAATGAGTAATCGTGTCGGAGACAATTTAGTGTCTAACTTATTTTCAGGAGTTACTTACGCACAAGAACTTAATGAAGCCAAAAGTACAATTGCTCAACTTACAGCCGAAATCAAAGAATTAAGAGCGGTTGGGAAAAAAGAAGATGAGGAACCTTTAGTGAGTGAACTACTATTATCGGTTCAAAATGAAGCTATCATAGAAGTTCCAGTCTCTGAAATTGAAGTCAATCCGGCTCAACCAAGACAAACATTTAGTGATGATAGCCTTACCTTATTAGCACGTTCAATAGAAAGAGATGGCTTACAACAACCTTTACTTGTTTTTCAAATAAGTGAGCATCGTTATTTTCTATTTGATGGTGAAAGGCGATATAGAGCCACTACACAAAAGTTGTTCTGGAAAAAAATTAAGATCATTAGCTTGGGTCAATGGGAATCTAATTACTTAGATAATCCCGAAACTTTACGAAGAAAAGCATTATTAGCTAATCATCATCGAGAAAATTTGAATCCCTTAGACCTAGCTGAAGCTTTAGTCCAAGAAATTTCAGTTATAGCCGATATAAATGAAGAATCTATTCCAAAAACTTTAAACACAGTTATTAAACGATTAACCAGACAAGGTAAACTGAAATGGCTATCTGAATTAACACTTCTCCCTCAGATTGAGCAAGAAAATGGTTTATCGTCTCTTGAAATTACCAATGATGAGAATAAAATCCTTAAAGTTTTATTGGGATTACATCTCAATCCAGCATCAGTCAACAATAATATATTCCCTTCCCTAAAATTGTTTGAAGACCTAAAAAAAGCGATAAGAACTGACGGACTTGGGGGACATCATGCCAGAGTTTTACAAAGACTTTCTAAAGAAACCATTGGAGATTCATCTTCTCAAATCCGTCAAAACTTAATCACTATTGTTATTAATGAAAAATTATCTGTAGCTCAAACCAGACAACTGGTTATAGATGAAATAAGCAAATTTCAAAACAATAATAATAAAAATGCCGAGGTAAACAAATCCATTAAAAAAGCTATTAGTGTAGTAGAAAAAGTAACTACGACCAATATTGATCCAAAAGATTTAAAAGCTTTTGAAACTGTTTTAAAACGGAAATTAAAAGAAGTTAAAGACGCTCTGAAAGCTTAGTAGTTGGACTTAAGCACTCAATTAACCCTGTATATTACTGCGACTTGTTAGCGCGATTATATAGATCGCCCCCGCACGTTCGCGCTGATCTAAAGCAAAAAATTTTCCTAGACCTCATGGAGGTTTTACCAGGGGAGGTCGCTGTTTAATTCGCTTAAGTAGTGACTTTTGTAAGCTTCAAATAAATCGTAGAAATTGGGGAGTGATTGATTCTACGGTTGTCAAAGCAAGAAACGAGGAGGTCTCACAGACCCCCTCTACGCTAGTTACAAAGTGCAGCTAGCAGCTATCGCCACAACCATCGACTTCGCTTAGACGATCCTCTTTGACCGTGCGAATGTAGTAAATCGCTTTAAGTCCTCGTCTCCAGGCTCTTAGTGCAGTATCATAGATATCAGAAGCATCTACGGTCTTATTCGGTGCATAAACATCAGGATTTAGGTTAAATACCAATTCCATGCTGATTCCCGTATCGACCCATTTCTGCATCTCAGCGATCGCATCAACGACAATGCGCTGCTCTAATCGTTGATTTTCCTGGTAGTTATCCCCGTATTCACGGAGAAATGGCACAGCTTTCATGACATCGCCCTTACCTAAACTTTCTGCATTGAATTTCGCATAAGGTGGTAGTACCGACGCGGTACATCCTTGGATGAGAGACGAAGACGTATTCGGTGCGATCGCCATGACATGACTGTTACGAATCCCGTAGAAATCAAAGAGGTCATACAGAGCTTTCCACTCAGAACGTTGGCTTCTTGATTTGCCGAGAATGTTTCCCATACCGTACTCACTGGAATTTATAGCCGGGTAACTTCCTCGCTCTTTAGCGAGAAGCACAGACCCCATCAAGCACTGATAGGAGAACTCTTTGAATAGTTCGCGGATTTTACGCTTGTCTTGATATCGGAGTCCTCGTTTGGCTAGGTAATCGGCTAAACCTAATACCCCTACTCCAATTGTCCGTAAATTACGGTTGTGATTTCTTGCTTCCTCAATCGGCGCGGTGGTTACATCGATGGTGTTGTCTAACAGCCGTACCGCTAAGTGACACATCTCAGGTAATTCGTCGTCTTCTACTTGGGCTAAATTAACTGAGGCTAGGTTACAGCTATGGGCAAGTTTTCCAGGAACGACAACAGAAAAACTCTCGCAGCAAAGGTTAACAGAGGGGATGATCCCAATGTGTTTGTTAGGATTGGCTCGGTTGATAGCATCTTTGAATGCAATGTAAGGTAGCCCAGTTTCCACTTGGGTTTCTAAGATGTCAACAAACAGGTTCCGAGCATTGACTGTTTGGGCCAGGGTAAGTTCACCTAGACCGACCGCTTCTTCGATTTGCTCATAGGCTTCGTCGAACTCGGTTCCCCACAGATTAGGTAAGTCGATTCCAAGAACCTGTTTCACTTCGTAGGGATCTACTAAAGTCCAAGCAGCCCCCTGTTCAACCCGTCGCATGAAACCGTCTGTTACCACCACTTGAGGAAACACATCATAGGCTTTGCGGCGTTGGTCGCCCGCTTCGGAGCGCATTTCAAGGAATTCGGGTATGTCTAAGTGCCAAATGTCGGCGGCAACGGTTACGGCGCCGGCTCTTCTCTTGATGTTCAGGTAGAGACGCCACTCCCTACCCCGTTCTCTTATGAACTGCTTTGCGTCACCACAAAGAACTGACTATATCTTCTTCCCGGTGGGAAGCTCCCCATTTCCCCTAGCAGATGCTTCTAGGGTACTCGCTTGCGCGATAGTCGATGAACGTTCCAGATTACTCTGGCTTCGCTGCTGATTGTCTCGTTTGAGAGTTTCCAGCAATTAAAGGAGTTGATTTTTGTAGGCATTACTGCATACCGAGGCTAGATTTTAACCTCCTTGATTCACTGCGATCGCCGTATCGTTGAAAATCCGAATCCAAGACATTAGCCCGCCACTAACATTAGGCTTATTGCGAACCCAACTGCCTACTGCTCGGATTCGACTGAGGTTGACACCGACGCCACCGCCTTCTTGGGAAATCCGTGCCGTATTCTTTACATTGTCAAAGATAGAGTTAATAGAGTCCTCTACTGACAGGATAAAGCAACTGGTCCCAGAACCCCCTTCAAAGCGGAGATTGGCTAAGATAGGTGTGGCTAAGGAAATCTTTCTATTAGCGATCGCCATATAGAAATCCCTGGCATAAGACATTCTCTCGTCCATTCGCTCTGGAATCGCTAATACCAAAGCGGTAACTAAGAAGACCTCTTGAATTAATTCGTCTGGTGACAAATACCGTTGTGTCAGCAGAGTTGCTCCTGCATGGTCGAATACTTTGTCTAACTCAGGTTCGATCCAGCTTACTGCTTCTTGTAAGTCAGATTGACTATATACTTTCAGTCGATTCGTGTACTTAGAGAACAGATTGTTGTCAGAAAAGACATCATAGTAACCATAACCGTATCCCCGCTTGGCAATGACTTCATGCGACCAATTCC
>NZ_PRLH01000042.1 GCF_003013815.1 Cyanothece sp. BG0011
ATTGATACCGACTCCCCAAGAACGCAGTTTAATCTTAGAAGCACTTTCTCAAATTAGTGCAAGAACCCTCAAACCGATGAACCATGCTTTGAGCCTCTCCCTACGAGATAACAACCCTCAAGTCCGTAAAAATGCTATCCGAGATTTAACTCGTATTTATGAGTTAATGTCCCAAATTAGCCAACTGCTTTGTCATGCAATCGATGATAGCGATCGCGAAGTTCAAGAGACGGCTAAGTGGGCAATTAATCAATTAAATACTCAAATTCCCCCCCGTCTAGATATTCTAACAGGGGACAATTCTTCTGAGGTTACAGTAGAACAGTCTTATTCCGATACGGTAGATTGAACCTAAGGACGAGTATTAAAGACTGAGATATAGATTATCCTCCTACTCCTCCTATGAAAAAAAAAATTGAGGACCATAGGGAAATTGAAAAATCAAGACTAGAAGTTTCGCATTGACAGAAAATAAAATTATGCTGTCAAAGAAGCTGAGGGAGATAATTATTCTAAAATAAACTCTCGTGCTACTTTTAAGGAAAGTTCTCTTTGAAGAGAATATCAAGACTCTATAAAAGATTTTAAGTGAAGTGAGTCAAGAGAGAGAGATAAAAAAACCAAAAGCCACCCTTGAGGTGTTCAAGGATGGCTTTTGGAAAGAATAATTCTGGCATCGAGCTATTGTCCCAGTGGGCTACCCCACAAGTATCGTGGCCGCTGAGGTGTTTCACTGCCGAGTTCGGGATGGAGTCGGAGTGGGACCACCACGCTAGAGACACCAGAAAGTTAGTCTCAATATTTACCCTCAAGACTGCAGAATAAGAGTCAACATTAAAAGGTCAAGCCCTCGGTCTGTTAGTACACCTTGGCTTCATTCATTGCTGAACTTCCACCGAGTGCCTATTAACGGGTGGTCTTCCCGTGACCTTACCAGGTTAACCCTGTGAGAGCACTCATCTTGAGGTGGGCTTCCCACTTAGATGCTTTCAGCGGTTATCCGCTCCGCACTTGGCTACCCTGCGTTTACCGTTGGCACGATAACAGGTACACCAGCGGTGCGTCCTTCCCGGTCCTCTCGTACTAAGGAAGGCTCCTCTCAATGCTCTTACGCCTACACCGGATATGGACCGAACTGTCTCACGACGTTCTGAACCCAGCTCACGTACCGCTTTAATGGGCGAACAGCCCAACCCTTGGGACCTACTACAGCCCCAGGTTGCGATGAGCCGACATCGAGGTGCCAAACCTCCCCGTCGATGTGAACTCTTGGGGGAGATCAGCCTGTTATCCCTAGAGTAACTTTTATCCGTTGAGCGACGGCCCTTCCACTCGGTGCCGTCGGATCACTAAGGCCGACTTTCGTCCCTGCTTGACTTGTAAGTCTCGCAGTCAAGCTCCCTTCTGCCTTTGCACTCTTCGGCTGATTTCCAACCAGCCTGAGGGAACCTTTGCGCGCCTCCGTTACCTTTTAGGAGGCGACCGCCCCAGTCAAACTGCCCACCTGAAACTGTCCTTAACCCGGATTACGGGTCTAAGTTAGAATTCTAGCCTCCCTAGAGTGGTATCTCACCGTTGGCTCCATTTTCCCCACGAGGAAAACTTCAACGCCTCCCACCTATGCTGCGCAAGGGAAGCCCGAACCCAATTCCAAGCTACAGTAAAGCTTCATAGGGTCTTTCTGTCCGGGTGCAGGTAGTCCGTATCTTCACAGACAATCCTATTTCGCCGAGCCTCTCTCCGAGACAGTGCCCAGATCGTTACGCCTTTCGTGCGGGTCGGAACTTACCCGACAAGGAATTTCGCTACCTTAGGACCGTTATAGTTACGGCCGCCGTTCACCGGGGCTTCGGTCGCTAGCTTCGCCGAAGCTAACCAACTTCCTTAACCTTCCGGCACTGGGCAGGCGTCAGCCCCCATACTGCGTCTTGCGACTTGGCGGAGACCTGTGTTTTTGGTAAACAGTCGCCTGGGCCTCTTCACTGCGACCACCTTGCGGTGGCACCCCTTCTCCCAAAGTTACGGGGTCATTTTGCCGAGTTCCTTAGAGAGAGTTATCTCGCGCCCCTTAGTATTCTCTACTCTCCTACCTGTGTCGGTTTCGGGTACAGGTAATTAGAAATTAACGTGGTTCGGGCTTTTCTGGGAAGTCTGACTCGCATCACTTAAGAGCCGTAGCTCCTCGGACTCAGAACTTGGCTCAGGACGTTTTCTCCGTCCCTCATCGCCTCGTTTCCTTGCACCGGTAACCATCTTCCGGCTGATACTAAGCCTTCTCCGTCCCCCGCCACAATTTCTAATCAGTACGGGAATGTTAACCCGTTGTCCATCGACTACGCCTTTCGGCCTCGCCTTAGGTCCTGACTAACCCTCCGCGGACGAGCCTTCCGGAGGAACCCTTAGGATTTCGGGGTATATGATTCTCACATATATTTTCGCTACTCAAGCCGACATTCTCACTTCTGTACTGTCCACACCTGCTTGCCGCTAGTGCTTCACCCTATACAGAACGCTCCCCTACCACAGTTTCCTGTCCACAGCTTCGGTAAAATACTTAGCCCCGTTCATTTTCGGCGCAGGAGCGCTTGACCAGTGAGCTATTACGCACTCTTTTAAGGGTTGCTGCTTCTAGGCAAACCTCCTGGTTGTCTATGCACTCCCACCTCCTTTATCACTTAGTATTTATTTTGGGACCTTAGCTGGTGGTCTGGGCTGTTTCCCTTTCGACGATGAAGCTTATCCCCCACCGTCTCACTGGTTGATGCTTATAGGGTATTCTGAGTTTATCTCGCTTTGGTACCGCTCTCGCAGCCCGCAGCGAAATAGTGCTTTACCCCCCCATAAGGTACACAACCGCTGCGCCTAAACGCATTTCGGGGAGAACCAGCTAGCTCCGGGTTCGATTGGCATTTCACCCCTAACCACAGCTCATCCGCCAACTTTTCAACGTTGGTCGGTTCGGACCTCCACAAGGTATTACCCTAGCTTTATCCTGGCCATGGTTAGATCACCCGGGTTCGGGTCTACAAACTGTGACTATCGCCCTATTCAGGCTCGCTTTCACTTTGGCTTCATGGTCTCCCATTTAACCTGCCACAGCCTGTAAGTCGCCGGCTCATTCTTCAACAGGCACACGGTCAGACGTTAAATCGTCCTCCCATTGCTTGTAGGCTAACGGTTTCATGTTCTATTTCACTC
>NZ_PRLH01000080.1 GCF_003013815.1 Cyanothece sp. BG0011
CTTTCTCAGGGTTAGCTGCCAGTGCTGCTGGTTTCATCTTAGTGAACAATATGCTCATCGTCGCAGGTGCGTTGGTGGGTGCATCCGGTATCATTTTAACGGAAATCATGTGTAAAGCCATGAACCGTTCTTTACTTAGCGTCTTATTCGGTGCCTTTGGTAGTGCCGGCGGTTCCGTTGCCGGTGGTTCCGGTGAAGCAACCGATAAAGTGGTTCACTCCATTGACAGCGAAGAAGGGGCGATGATGTTAGGTTATGCTCGTTCTGTGGTGATTGTTCCTGGTTATGGTATGGCTGTGGCACAAGCACAGCATACCGTCAGAGAATTGGCCAACCAACTCGAAAAAATGGGCGTAGACGTTAAATATGCGATTCACCCTGTAGCCGGACGGATGCCCGGCCACATGAACGTTTTACTCGCTGAGGCGAACGTTCCTTATACCCAGTTGCACGACATGGACGACATCAACCCTGAATTTGAACAGACTGATGTTGCTTTGGTTATTGGGGCCAATGATGTGGTTAACCCGGCTGCACGGGCTGATAAAAATAGTCCTATTTATGGAATGCCCATCTTAGAAGTAGATAAAGCTCATCATACTATCGTTATTAAACGGGGTATGAGTGCCGGGTTTGCTGGTGTAGATAACCAGTTATTCTACGACGATAAAACCATGATGCTCTTTGGTAGCGCACAAGATGTGATTGCTAAGTTAGTATCTGAAGTTAAACAACTGTAATTGTTTTACCTCAGTTCAATAATTAATGTTATACCTCCCTGTTTATTAATGGGGAGGTATAATTATCGAAGTATTGGGTAGTGTATCATTTTTACCACTTAAATAATACTACCAAGAGAGGTTTATGATTAATGGAAAGTACAGAAATCAAACAAAGGATAACAAAAACACTCGATAATCTTAACCTTGAGCAATTAGCTTTAGTTGAGAAACTATTAACAGAAATGACTGCTTATTTTAAAACAAATAAATCCTTAGAAAATACCTCAGCAACCTCATCAAATAATGATGATCCCCTAGCACAATTAAGAAACAGTGATTTCATTGGTTGTTTTTCAGATGACCCCGACTTATCAGAAAAGTCAGAAAACATAGCTCAAGGAATTTAATATTCTGCTTAGTAAATAATTTAAAATATTAGTAAAAAATATAGGAGATAAAAATGTCAGGATATAAATGGTTAATTGATATTCGTAACAATGGGATGCTGTATGGCTTGTCTCGTGATCAATTATATACAACGCATAGGATAATTATATCACCTTATTTTAGTATTAACGATAGTGAAGATAAATATTATTTTTCATCTTATCTTCTTGATGATTTGGAAGACTCACAAAAAGTTTTTCATAAAGCCAACAATTTACTAGGTTTATACAATGGGGTCTTGTATCTTTTAAATAGAACTCATAGTCGCCTCTTGCTTGGTTCAGATCCAAAACGTAATCGAGATTATCAACCAAACGATGAAGACTCTATTAAATATTGCCGTGAACATTACAATAAAATTTCCTTAGTTGAAACAATATGGAATTTTCTTGAAAAAGATGCAGATATTTATAAAATTGTTAGGTTGTTAGGAAAACAACATAAAGATACTGAATTTGATGAATTGTATAAAGTATATGAAATTTTACACAATAAATGGAAAACCAGAGACTTAAACAAAGCTAAAAAGATACATAAAGACTATGAAAAGTTTCGTCGGACAGCTAACCATCCTGAGTCATTAGGAGACGATGCCAGACATGGACATAGTAATAATAAGCCTTTATCTAAGCCGATGGACATTATTGAAGCAAGAAAAAAAGTTAAATTTGATTGTCAAGAATTACTTGAGCATTTGCTAAATATTAGGATTGACAAAGAAAATTTACCTGAGTACATTAAGCATAAGTTTGATGAAATTGATTGGAGTAAAATTGACTTAACTGAATGGGCTTAATAGTATTAAGCCCCTACTGAGTTATAACTTCGTTCAACTATGTCCGCTTTTGATAAGATTATAATATTTGAAAACCCTAAAAAATATACGTTTCATGGATGTTATCCCTGCGATCGATCTGCTTGAAGGACGTTGTGTGCGCTTGTACCAAGGTGACTATGAACAATCCCAAGTTTATAACGAAAATCCCGTAGAAGTCGCCCGACAATGGGCCGATGAAGGAGCAACCCGTTTGCATTTAGTGGACTTAGACGGGGCAAAACAGGGTCATCCCGTCAATCTTGATACTATAGAAGCAATTGTTAGGGCCATCTCCATTCCTGTGCAAGTGGGAGGGGGATTACGCGATCGCCAAAGTATCGCCCAACTCATCGAATTAGGGGTTGATCGCACTATTGTCGGTACGGTAGCGGTAGAAAACCCTTCTTTAGTTAACGAACTCTGTCAAGCCTTTCCGGGTAAAATTGCCGTAGGAATTGATGCCCGTAACGGTAAAGTTGCCACTAGGGGATGGTTAGAAACTTCCGAAGTCTTAGCGACAGACTTAGCCCAACAAATGGCCGAGTTTGGGGTGAGTGCTATCATTTACACCGATATCCACCGAGATGGAACCCTACAAGGCCCTAACCGTGAAGCATTACGAGAATTAGCCAATCACATCAATATCCCTGTCATTGCGTCAGGGGGTGTTAGTTCTCTGAGTGACGTTTTAGGATTATTGGCCTTAGAACCTATTGGCGTGACTGGTGTGATTATTGGCAAGGCATTATATACAGGAGATGTCAGCTTAACCGAGGCAGTTCGCGCTGTTGGCCCCGGTCGTTGGCAGGATATCCCCCCTGATCTCGGTTCTTCGGCTTTGGGTTAACTGACATCTTGGGTCAGTACAGAAAAGCTGAATAACTAAGTGAAGAAAATTAATTCTCAAGTAGTTACAGTCAAAATAAACACTGTTCCCCGTTGCCTGTTCCCTATTCCCTCTCTAAACTAGCTGATTTTATCGAAGGTGCAAGATATAAGTTAACGAAGGTTAGGGGGAATTTCGACCACAGGACGGTTTAGGGCAATGGTTAGGGCCTCACTTTCTCCCCCCGTGCGAGCATAACGAGGAAATAGCCCATCCTGTAAAGAAACATGGGCAATAGAACCGACAATGACCGCCGCGATCCCGATACCACTGGCGATCAAGCCTCGTTTTCTACGATCTTGACGATCAATGGTATCAAAAACCCCCTGAGATAAGTCGTCTACCGAGACAGAACTTTCGGGAATTGAAATCGTTGTCGTCTCTCGTTGGACTCGTAACAGTTGCTTATATAACTGATGGAATTCGGGATCACTATCAAGCCATTGCTGAACTTGTTTACGCTCTTGGGCTGTTAGTTCCCCATCCATATAGGCACTTAACAACTCAAAACGCTCAAACTGATTATCCATATTACTTGAATCAGTGGGCGAAAGCCCTTGATTGTGTTCAAAATCAGACATCATGATGAAACTCTCCTAGATCCTCTAAGATCCTTGATTGCGGAGACAAATGCTGATAACAGCATGGTCATGACACCCCTCACAGAATGATCATTGAGATAACAAGCATCTCAATTAATCAACATATTTTTGTAAAACCGTTTGTAATTTACCTCTAGCTCTAGCAATACGGGACTTAACCGTACCCAAAGAAACCCCAGTCATTTCTGCAATTTCTTCGTAAGCTAACCCTTCGATTTCTCTTAAAACAATGGTGGTTCTAAAGGCTTCTGGTAAATCAGCGATCGCTACTTTAAGACGATCATAAAATTCACGGGTGGCTAAATTGTCATCTGGACTAGGATAGTCTGAGACAATATCCCATTCGATTTCCCCATCATCAACTCGACGAGGGGCATCGAGGGAGATAGGATGGCTAACCCGCTTCCGTTTACGTAATTCATCATAAAATAAATTAGTGGCAATCCGACTCAACCAACCCCGAAATTTAACCGGTTCATTAAGCCGTTTGATGTTACGGTAAACCCTAATCCAAACCTCTTGAGCCAGATCAGCCCGATCTTGCCAATCTGGGGCGAGATGATAGAGTATTCTCTCGACATGGGACTGATAACGGTTTAAAAGTTCGGCAAATGCAGCCCGATCAGGTTGCGATCCCTCCTGACATCTGACGATCAAATCGTAGTTTGAAAGCTTTTCTGGGGACACTACCGACTTCTGTCGCCATGAGCGAAGTAGTCCCTCAGGTCCTGTAATTGCTTGACTCATAAGTTTACCCAACGCATAATTCTCCTCACGTTAGCATTCTAGACGCGGAAGTTCAAATGAGGGTTCCCCAGGTTCCAATTTTTATTAATCAGGGGCTAAGGATTTGAGCATATCGGTCATATTTTGCAGAATATCGCTGCGTTGCTGTTGTTCTAGGGGTCGTCTATTAGGAATGCTAGGACATTCAACATAGCGTTGTATGCCTTCAGTGACTTGTCTCGCTATCAAAGTTTGTAATTCTTGTTTGGCCCGTTGTCGTTGATAATCTGCTCCTTCGTGGGTAGTGGCATAAAGAGGGGGTAAACGGTTTAACGCATAAGCAGCAATGTCTCCAATATCAAGGTCAGAGGATTCTTTTGACTCTTGTTCTGCGACTTGACTAATCGCCTCACTTAAGACCAATTCTTCCATAACATTGATAAACTGTTTCCTGGCCACGGCCTTGACTTCTCCCGTTAATAAAGCCCCCATGAGGCGATCTAATGCCATATATTCTTCCATGGGTAAGTCGGAGGCAGATTCACAGATCCGTCCGACCTCTTCTTCCATTATGGGTGTCAAATAGCCATCTTTCAGTGCGTTTTCGACAATTTTTTGAATGCTCATAGATTTGTTTTTTACTGACAAGTGGAGCAGTCTGTGAATAGGGGTTATTCTCAGATTACCCAGAATTGAATTAGAAATTTCAAGGTGAGATCGTTGATCCTCTTTTGAAGGAAAAAAAAACTATCTGATTCGGTTAAGGAGCGGGTTTAATATAAATAAGTGCTTGTCGCCAAATTAATAGGGATTGATTCGACTCATCCACAAGACAAAGACATTGAGGATCTTGCCATAACAGTTGACCGGTAAGGGTTTCTGCTGTTGTGAGTTGCATGACAACTTTTTGTTCATCTTTAATGTATCTTTGAATTTGTCGAACACTCGGCAATCCTGTATCAAATTCACTCATGAGTTCTAGAATGTATGGATAGCGGTTATTTTTATTATCCGCGATCGCTTGTCCTTCTCTGTGGGTTAATTGATAATTGTTTATATAACCCTTATTGAACTGATTATGGAATTTACTAAATATCAAGGTCTAGGCAATGATTTTATTTTAGTGGACAATCGTCACAGCACTACCCCTTTATTATCCCCAGAAGAAGCGGTAAAGTTATGCGATCGCCATTTTGGGATTGGGGCCGATGGGGTCATTTTTGCTTTACCGGGAGATAATCAGAGTGATTACACCATGCGGATTTTTAATTCTGATGGTTCAGAACCGCAAATGTGTGGTAACGGTATTCGTTGTTTAGCTCGTTTCTTGGCTAAATTAGAAGGAATTGAAACTATCGGGAAATCCTACCGCATTCAAACTTTAGCTGGGATCATTGTCCCTCGTTTAGAAGAAGAAGGACAAGTTAAGGTAGACATGGGAAACCCGTTTTTATTGGCCAAAGAAATTCCTACAACTTTAACGAAAGGAGAAGAAAAAGTTATTAATCAATTTTTAGAAGTAGGGGGTCAGTCTTGGTCAGTGACTTGTGTCAGTATGGGTAATCCTCACTGTATTACGTTTGTAGATAATGTGGCAACGGTTCCTTTAGAAACCATTGGCCCGATGTTTGAACATCATTCTGTATTCCCAGAACGGACGAATACGGAGTTTATTGAGGTGGTTCGCTCTGATTATCTAAAAATGCGAGTATGGGAACGAGGGGCAGGAATTACCTTGGCCTGTGGAACCGGTGCTTGTGCGTCTGTGGTAGCAGGGGTTTTGACGGGAAATTGCGATCGCCTCTGTACGGTGGAATTACCGGGGGGTTGTTTAACCATTGAATGGTCCGAACAAGATAACCGACTGTATATGACAGGTCCTGCTGAAGCAGTCTTTACAGGAGTGATCACTGAATAGTGAACTTCAGTGAATTTCTACTTAATGTGATGTTTTTCTACTTAATACGACGAATAAGTTCTCGATAGACACTTATTTTGGGACTGAGATCACTGACTAACGTGGCTATAGTATGTAGTGAAGGAAAACTGAGAATTATCGAAAATAATAGGAAAAAAAGATGATGTTGCGTAAAATTGCGTCAGTCTCTATATTAGCTTTCAGTGCTAGTACCTCATTGCTTCTAAGTTCACCAGCGTTAGCTTCACGCCACTGTAAAGATGTGTATCTGAAAGTCATTAATAACACAGGTAATGAAATCAAAGTGATTGATCTTGACTATTATGATCCTGCGTACCAAAAATGGCGTTCAGAACCAGTCCCGAATGAGGTCATTCCTAATAACCAAGTATGGCAAGAAACAAGACGACTGGAAAATGTTAATCAAAAAAATATTCGGATTAGAGTAGAATACCGTATTCCTGATTCTGACCGCATGGGAGGTTGGAGTCGAGAGGTCTTTACCAAAGAGTCATCTCCTCGACAAATATGTAGTCCAGGCACGATTTATGAAATAACTTTAACCTAAGTTTAAACCACTAAGGTCGATGATAGTTTCCCCAAAGGGCGGCTGCTTGGCCACTACTGCCTTTTGTAGCTGAATTATCGTCATTTCCCAACCAAACCCCTGTAGCCAGATGATTACGGGGAATATAGCCGATAAACCAAAGATCAACCGCGCGATCAGTGGTGCCAGTTTTCCCGGCTTCCCCTAACCCTACACTCGCAGCGCGTCCGGTTCCGTTACTGACGACACCTCGCAACATACTGGTCATGGTTTGGGCAACTTGGGGAGAGATGGCCTGTTGTCTGGCACTATCATCGGTCTGAAAATTATAAATTTCTCGACAGGTGCGCCAGTCTTCATTATTGGTACAGTCCCCCCCGTCTAAAATGCGACGAATGGCATGAGGACGCTGCCATAAACCGTCGTTAGCCACCGCAGCATAGGCCCCCGTCATTTCTAAAACACTAACCTCACTCTGCCCTAAAATCAGCCCTGGGACGGCTTGTAATTCCGACTGAACCCCCAACCGTTGGGCAATATCGACCACTCGGTTTAACCCGGCTTCTCTGGCTACCTGTAGGGCGATGGTATTCTCCGACTGTGCCATTCCTCTATACATATCTGTTGCCCCGCTACTGCGTTCACAGGGTTTATAGGCTTGGCCTTGCCATCTGATGCCACCGCAACTATAGGATTTTCCGGGAGAAATGCCTTTTTCTAGGGCTGCAGCGTAGGCAAACAGTTTAAAGGTTGATCCGGGTTGTCGTTTGGCTTGGGTGACACGGTTAAACTGACTTTGTTTGTAGTCTGTACCTCCTACTAGGGCTAATATTTCCCCGGTACGAGTATCTAACGTCACCATGGCCCCATTAGAAAAGCCGTAGGTTGATCCTTGGGTTTTAACCGCTTCTTGTAACTTTTTTTCCGCTAATGCCTGTCTGTTTAAATCGAGTCCAGTTTCTACAATAAAGTTACCTTCTTTAGCAATTTCTGTCCCTAATAACTGCCGTAACTCTTGAAACACATGGGCGTAGAAATAGGGGGCTTTGCTGTTAGCTAAAGCTTTTCTGGCTTCGGGACTGATGTTAATACGCGATCGCCTGGCCCTGGCGGCTTCTTCAGGGGAGATCATTCTCAAGGTTGCCATGCGATCAATGACTCGATTTCTCAACTGTACCGAAGTGTCATAATCTTGCACAGGGTTGTATAAGTTAGGGGCCGGTAACATGGCCACTAAGGTGGCGGCTTCGGCAATATCGAGTTCAGTGGCCGACTTATCAAAATAGAATTGGGCTGCATCTTCAAACCCATAGTTACCGACACCTAAATAAACACGGTTAAGATAGGTTTTGAGCAGAAAATCTTTACTATAAACCGCTTCTAATTTTAAAGCGACAATAATCTCTCTAATTTTACGTTGAGCGGTGTTTTCCCGTCCCACTTCTGGGAATAAACTACGGGCGAGTTGTTGGGTGAGGGTACTGGCCCCTTGACGAATACCATCATCTTTAAAATTAACCACCATCGCCCTCAAAATACCGTAGGGATCAACGCCAAAATGCCAGTAGAAGCGACTATCTTCGGAGGCAATGACGGCTTTGCTCAAATGGGGAGAAAAGTCCTTTAAACGGTCAATTTCGTGGTGTGCATCGTCGCTAAGGGGACTTAAAGGGGTTTCTCCATCCCTAGCGTAAACCACGACAGGGCCACTCACTCCGGAGGGTAAGGGATGGACGCTAACTTTGCTCGTTTCCCACAATAACCAGGCTACTAATAGGGTAATCAGTGATCCGGTGCCATAGAAACCATAGCGTAGCCACTGCATCCATTTTGGGGGTGGGTTATGATAGGTCAGAGTGGCAATATCTTTTAATTCTGGTGGACCAAAGGTAAGGGTGTCTCCATGACGCAGGGATAAGTGGTTAACCCGTCGTTTTCTGAAATAGATGCCGTTAGTCGAGTTTTCGTCCTTAATGATGAAGTGACGGGGGTTCTTTTGATCCCGATGCAAAGAACAATGGACTTGACTGACAATAGGGTTAAGTACCTTGATGTCGGTATGTCTAGAACTACGGCCAATGATATAGCGATCGCCAATTAAAGCGTAGGTTTTTAACTGCTCTTTTGGGCTTTCTTTGACCCTTATTTCTGGGACTTTTGCCCCTTTTTTTAAGACTTGTGTCTTGGGGGTTGACTTGACCAAGTTTTGCACTGCTTGGGTTAACAGTTGGCTTAAGGGTTGCTGTTGACTCATATTGAGAATAAGCGATCGCGCTTTTGGGTATTCTAGCTTACCTATTATAATGACGATGATCCCTCTTGTGAGTGTTTCCTTTTTCTGGGTAACGGAGCGAAGAGATTAATATTAGAATTGTCAATATATATTAGTTAGGATAGATATAACAGTTTCTTCTTTACCCGCGATGGTAACTTAGTTCCTACTCCTGAAGAAGCAGCTAAACAGGAGAAACAAGAAAAAGAATTAGCACAGCAAAAAATTGAACAATTAACGGCTAAGTTACGAGAGTTAGTAATTGATACTGATCAAGCTTTGTGATTAAAAATTACTTAACTTATGACTGATCGATAATTTTTTTACAGTTATCTAGAATCATTTTTAACTCTTCTTCTTGTTTTTCAATCCATTCTTTTTCTGCAATTTTTTGATAGTCGCTTT
>NZ_PRLH01000139.1 GCF_003013815.1 Cyanothece sp. BG0011
ATTAAACACACCGATTTTGCAGAAGTTCTTAATTATGCTAATGAATCAACCTTTATTTATTATGATCCTCCCTATCGTCCTATTAGCGAAACTGCAAATTTTAATGCTTATAGTTCCCTAGAATTTAATGATGATGAACAAAGAAGATTAAGGGATATATTTGTGAAAACATCTAATCAAGGTGCATTACAAATGTTGAGTAATTCAGATCCGACTAATTATGTTGATGATCCTTTCTTTGATGAATTATATCAAGACTTTAATATTAGTCGCATTTTAGCATCAAGGATGATTAATTCTAAAGGAGGTAAACGAGGAAAAATAAGAGAAATTTTAGTTACTAATTATTAAAAATATGATTATATTCTGAATCTTAATATGGTTCAATCAGGAATTTTAGAAGCATTAATTCTCAACGAAACTATCATAACTGATATTTAAAATTAGAAAGCTAAGGATTACCAATCAATCCCAACATTTTAGCTAACCCTCCTAATAAAGCAACCATCAAACCGATAAGTACACCTCGATTAATAAATTCTTGGTAATCCAATCTTTTTCCTAAACCATCGACTTTTTCTTCTAGTTTTGCTTGTCCTACTTTTAAATCTGTAACATCTTTTTGCAGAGTATCTAATTTTTGATTAACATCTCTTTGGTTACTCTCTAACTTGGATTCCAACTTTTCAAATCGTTGAGTAGAAGCTTCTTCCATTCTATCGAGTTTATCATCGATCTTTTTGAGGATATCTTCTAAAGAGTATTTAACTGTTACTGGTTCATTCATGAATTCAACTCCTATCTATTAATACTATTAATTATAGTATTTAGGGATTGCCAATAAACCCGAACATTTTAGCTAAACCTCCTAACAAAGCAACAAGTAAACCGATAAGTACACCTCGATTAATAAACTCTTGATAATCCAATCTTTTTCCTAACCCATCGACTTTTTCTTCTAATCTTGCTTGTCCTACTTTTAAATCGGTTACGTCTTTCTGGATGGTGTCTAATTTAGATTCTAGTTTTTCAAATCGTTTAATAGAAGTTTCTTCCATTTTATCGAGTTTATCATCGATCTTTTTGAGGATATCTTCTATGGGGTAAGTCACTTTCACCGGTTCATTCATGAATTCAACTCCTATCTATTAATACTATTAATGATAGCATTTAGGGATTGCCAATCAACCCGAACATTTTGGCTAAACCTCCTAACAAAGCAGCAAGCAAACCGATAAGTACACCTCGATTAATAAACTCTTGATAATCTAATCGTTTGGTTAAACCTTCTACTTTTTCTTCTAATTTTGCTTGTCCAACTTTTAAATCAGTAACATCTTTTTGCAGAGTATCTAATTTTTGATTAACATCTCTCTGGAAACTATCTAATTTCTGATCAAAGTATTTTTGGTTACTCTCTAACTTAGATTCTAGTTTTTCAAATCGTTTAGTAGAAGCTTCTTCCATTTTATCGAGTTTATCATCGATCTTTTTGAGAATATCTTCTAAAGAGTATTTAACTGTTACTGGTTCATTCATGAATTAAACTTTAACAATATTTCTTTTATTATATTGTAAAAAAAGAGAGGGGAAAAACCCCTCAAAAAGTTAATAATTATGGATAGAAAACCTTTAACGGTCAACAGAACCCATAATAATATCGATACTACCCAAAATTGCCATAATATCAGCAACCTTAACCCCTTTAAGGAGATGGGGCAGAATTTGTAAATTATTAAAGTCTGGGGCGCGAATTTTCCAACGCCAGGGGAAGACATCATTATTACCCACAATAAAGATCCCTAATTCTCCTTTTCCACTTTCCATGCGAACATAATGTTCACCTTCAGGAATTTTAAAAGTAGGGGCGACCTTTTTGGCAATATATTGATATTCAAAATCATTCCATTGGGACTTTTTCCCTTCCATCATGCGTTTGGCTTCGAGGTTTTCAAACGGACCTCCTGGAATGCCTTTTAACGCCTGACGAATGATTTTAACCGATTCGCGCATTTCCCGAATACGGACTAAATAACGGGCAAAACAGTCTCCTGCGGTTTCCCATTGTACTTCCCAATCGAAGTCATCATAACATTCGTAATGGTCCACTTTCCGTAGGTCCCATTTAACCCCAGAACCCCGTAACATCGGGCCAGACAGTCCCCAGTTAATCGCTTCATCGCGGGTAATGGTTCCTACCCCTTCGACGCGACGGCGGAAAATGGGGTTATTGGTGATTAACTTCTCATATTCGTCTACTTTGGGGTCAAACGCATCGCAGAAGTCTTCACATTTATCGATCCAACCATAAGGTAAATCTACCGCTACCCCACCGACACGGAAGTAGTTGTTATTAATTAAACGCATTCCTGAGGCAGCTTCCCAGAGATCATAAATCATTTCCCGTTCGCGGAAAATGTAGAAAAAGGGAGTTTGTGCGCCAACGTCTGCTAAAAAGGGGCCTAACCACAGTAAATGGTTAGCAATGCGGTTCAGTTCCAACATAATCACCCGAATATACTGGGCCCGTTTGGGAACTTCAATATCCGCTAATTGTTCAGGGGCGTTAACAGTAATCGCTTCATTGAACATTCCGGCCGCATAATCCCAACGACTCACATAGGGAACGTACATGATATTGGTGCGATTTTCCGCAATTTTCTCCATCCCTCGATGAAGATACCCGATCACGGGTTCACAGTCTACCACGTCTTCTCCGTCTAACGTGACGATCAAACGCAATACCCCGTGCATTGAGGGATGATGAGGCCCCATGTTCAATACCATGGGTTCGGTTCTAGTTTCTATTTTTGACATAGGGTGGTCACTTACACTTAACCGTCATCTTTACTATTTAGGATAACGCCTTTTGAGATAGGAAACATTCATATCTTGCACCTTCGATAAACCCCCAACCCCCCTGCCCCCCTTTCAAAGGGGGGTGTGGGGGGTTGGGAACGGGGAACAGGGAACAATACAATTCACAAAGGTTTCAACTGTTTGTCATCTCTTAATCTATTCTTACTCTTCAAATAAGTTACTTAATCGTTCGACTTCGTTTTGTGCGGTGTACATTGGCGAACCGGATAAAATGCCAGTGACATTGCGGAAGGGTTTACCGATGTGCATTCCTTCATTATCAATAGAAAATTCCCGAATATCTTTATCGTGCATTGAACCGCGCATTTTTAAAACAGTGATCCCTCGACGCATTTCTCCATACATTTCGACGTAACGCAATAAAATAATGGAATCCGTAATGGTAGAAATATGGGCCTCTGTAATGGAAGATCCCCCCAATAAAGTTGGGGTGGTTGATGTGAATAAACCGCCGATTTCCTGCTGTTTAATAAAAGAGGTTAAACCAATAATAAACTCTCGAAATCCTTTTAAGGTGGAAATCCGTTCGATCGCTGATAAACTATCGACAGCAACGCGGTTGGGTTTAAAGGTTTCAATGGTTTCCTTCATATTGATCAGGTGATTTTCTAACCCGGTGGTTTCTGGATAACGACACACCACTTTTAACTTGCCTTGTTTTTCCATTTCGCGAAAATCGACACCCCAACCGGTGGCATTGCGAAAGAGTTGTTCTCGGCTTTCTTCAAAGGCAAAAATTAAACATCGTTCATCATTAACCACTCCACCGGCCATAAATTCTGTGACCATGAGGGTTTTGCCCGTTCCGGTGGCCCCAGAAACTAAAATGATCGAATCTCGGAAAAATCCGCCCCCACACATTCTATCTAATTCGTGACTCCCTGAAGTAATGCGAATGTTAGAGGATTTTTGTTCTAAGACAATGGCCGATAAGGGAATAATGATCACTCCACGACCCGGAACAATGGTAAAGGGATATTCTCCTTTTTGGTGATCGGTTCCCCGATATTTCAAAATTTCGATAGTTCGGCGACGTTTTTCTTCGCTTAAGACGTTGCGTAAAATGACCACATTATCAGCTACAAATTCTTCTACCCCATACCGACTAATATCTCCATATTCTTCGGTTCTTTCGGCCGTCATAATGGCTGTTACCCCTAATTCTCGTAACGCCGAGGCCAGACGAAAGAGATCGCTTCTTACTTGTGCGCTATCGCTTAAATGGCTAAAAATCGCCCCCAGAGAGTCCATAGACACCCGTTGGGCGTTATACTTACGGATAGCGAATTCGATCCGAGCGATCAAGGCACCGAGATCGTAGTCTCCTGTCACCATCATCGGTTCTCCGGGTTGGGGAGAGGCATCTACAAACGCCCATTTTCTTTCTAGTTCCCATTGAGCAATATTCCAGCCAAACCCTCGCATATTCCGTCGTAAGGCTTTGGGTGGTTCTTCAAACGTAATAAAAACACCGTTTTCCCCTCGTTTAATTCCTTCGGCTAAAAACTGACAAGCGAAAACCGTTTTAGAACTTCCTGCCGTTCCAGCGACTAGCGTGGCCCGTCCTTTTGGTAGGCCCCCTTCTGACAAAAAATCAAATCCTGGAATGAAGGTTTCTAATTTCTGAATATAGTCTAGTTCGTTTTCTGGAGTCATCCGTGTTGTTGTTAAGGAATAGAGGGTTACAGTAGAAGTCAGAAGTCAGAAGTCAGAAGTCAGAAGTTTGTTCTGGTGCTACCACACAGAAGTTCAACACGCTTTCTATCTAAAGTTTGATGAAAAGTGACTATCCTAATCTATACTTTCGACTACGTTAATGGTTCATTGTTTATTTTGCCTGTTTCTTTTACTATTGCCAAGAAATGTTAGTTAATTTTTATCTTGGGAAACTAAATCTAACCCCAAAAGCACTTTTTGCGTATTTGACATATCTCCGATAATGCGTTGTAGGGGTGGGGGTAACTGCTTGATGAGGGTAGGGGTGACTAAAATTTTTTCTTGTTCGGCCTGTTGCGGTTGTTCGAGGACATCGATAATTTCTACTGTATATTGATCGCGCAATTCCTCGTGACAGATGCGAAAGAGATTAGCGATCGCCCTTTTCGAGTTGGCGGTATTCCCTGTAATATAGAGCTTGAGGAGATATTTATTCATGAAGGTTACGGGTAATCTTTTCTGGCCGATAGGTTAATATTACTGAGGCCGATATAATATTTACGATAAAATGAAGCTAAATAACCCATCAATTCTAAAATCATCAGTCTTCCTTCGGCGACATAAGCTTGAGCTTTAACCACCGGAACATCTTGACTTTTTTCTTTTAAAACTTTGGTATGAATTTCAATAGCATCTCTAGGACTGGCTTTGAGAAAGCCTAATTTATCTGCTAAGGTTCGCAGTTGTTGAGAAATATTATACTCTACTTTAAACACTCTTTGTTCTAACGATAAGTCTAATAACTGACCATACGCTTCTGTCAATTCTTCAAAGACATCGGGTAAGCTTTCTTTGAGGGGATAGGCCCCAAATAATCGAGCGGTGACACTGGTTTCACGACTGGAGTTAATGAGATCATCTAAATCGGCAAACTCTTGCGCCTGGCGTACGGCTTGTTGTTGTTTATTAATTTTAGCCCGATATTTTTGCCGTTCAATACTCAAGCGAATTTCATGGATCAACAAATTACTGTCAAGACTTTTAAGTTCTAAATAACCATCGGCCCCTAACTGAAAAGATTCGACGACTTTTCCTTCCCGTTGCCGATCCATTTCTACGATAATCGGAATATTAACTGCATTTTCTCTCACTTTAATCAAGGTATCTAACCCTTGACTATCGGGTAAATCTAAGTCTAATAAAATAACGTCAAACTGATGGGATTCTAAGGATTGTAAACTATCCCTTAAAGTGGTCGTACAAGTGGTAGCAAAAGTCAAATTTTCCGCTAGAGAACTTTGTTGACTTTTAGACAATAAATCTTCTAATAACTCAATATTCTCTAACTTATCTTCTATTAATAAAACATGACAAGTTTCGTTGGGCATTGGTTAGAATAAGCTCAACTTTGCGTTTGAGTGTTTATACTGGTTGGATACCTATATCATAAACGGAATTTTCTTGATCGCATAGGGTATACTCCCCCATATCGTGTGTTTTGATACAAAATTATATTATTATAATAATCTTTGCTTATGAATTGTTCCTACATCCCTTAAATATTCGTCCAATCTTTAAAAATCATTAGCTCAGAGGGGGTTAATTCGCGCCATTGACCTGGTTTCAACCCTTCTAAGGTTAAATTTCTTATGTTTCCCTTTTTTTGCACTCCTATGGCGATTCTCATCAATCTTAGGGTCGGATAACCCACAGCGGCGGTCATGCGTCTCACTTGTCGGTTTCGTCCTTCGGTTAAGGTCATTTCTAACCAAGCAGTGGGAACAGTTTTACGATAACGAATCGGAGGATCACGGGGAGGAATGGAAGGGGGACTGTCTAATAATCTAACTTTAGCGGGCCGGGTTTGATAATCTTTAAGGGTAACACCCTGACGTAATTGATTTAAGGCCATTTCATTGGGAATGGGTTCAACTTGCACGAGATAGGTGCGAGGATGAGCAAATTGACGATGGGATAAACGATGTTTTAAAGGGCCATTATTGGTTAACAACAGCAACCCTTCACTATCCTTATCCAGTCTCCCCACCGAATAAACATCGGGGACGTTAATATAATCTTTAAGGGTGGGTCGAGGGTTTTCGGGATTGCTATTATCGGTAAATTGACATAAAACACCATAGGGTTTATTGAATAAAAGATAACGATAATTGTTTTTGGACATACTTAACGAATGGTTGTATTTTGTTCCTCTAAAAGACGGCTAACGCTGTGGCTATCTAAAGGAGGAAAAAAGCCATAACCTTGACCGTAACTACAATTTAAAGCTTTTAATTTATCTCGTTGTACATTGGTTTCTATCCCTTCGGCCACGACTTTCATATTTAAGGTGACCGCTAAATCAACTATCGCTTTAATAATTTCACATTT
This sequence comes from Cyanothece sp. BG0011, assembly GCF_003013815.1. Taxonomy (GTDB): domain Bacteria; phylum Cyanobacteriota; class Cyanobacteriia; order Cyanobacteriales; family Microcystaceae; genus Crocosphaera. Next base: position 6,925 of record NZ_PRLH01000139.1, read on the forward strand.
ATCGGTTTCGCCAGCTAATCGTTTAATAAACGAGCGATCAATTTTCAAAATATTAAAGGGAAAACAATCTAAATAACTCAATGAAGAATATCCCGTGCCAAAATCATCTAAACAAAGTTGAATATTTCGCTCTTTTATTTGCTCAATCATATCCAGAACGGTTCTACTTTGTTCCATCAGAAAACTTTCCGTAATTTCTAATTTTAAGGAAGTTCCTGTTAACCCAGTTTCCGCTAAAATCTCATCTAAGATTTCAATTAAACCGGGTTGACTTAAATGTTTACTTGATAGATTAACACTGATGGTCAACGGTTTAAGATTGGGGAATTTTTGTTGCCAAAGACCTAATTGAGTGCAAGCATGGCGCAACACCCAATGATCAATTTTTAAGATCGCTTCTGTTTGTTCAGCAATGGGAATAAAATCAATGGGAGAAATTAATCCTTGTTCTTGATGTTGCCAACGAACTAGGGCCTCGAACCCATCAATGTGATCGCTTTCTAAGGAAATAATCGGTTGATAATAAACAACAAATTCTTGACGTTCAATGGCCCTTTGTAAGTCATTAGTCACTTGCAACCGTTGAATGGTTTGATTGTGCATCGAGGGTTCAAATACTTTGGAGGTTCCTGGCCCGTCGGCCTTGGCCTGATACATAGCCGTATCTGCATCTCGTAGGAGTTCTGCCACTTGATCTCCCTCCTGATAAACTGATTGTTCTCCTCCTAAAACAATACCAATACTGACACTAATTACAATTTCTTCATTGTGCAACAAAATAGGCTCTTTCAGGCTGTCATGGATACGATCAGCAATCAAGATCCCTTCATCAATATGGGTTAAATTTTCCAATAAAATGACAAATTCATCCCCTGAGAGTCGGGATAAGGTATCTTCGGCCCGCAAACATTGACTTAATCGACGACTGAGGATAATTAAGAGTTGATCCCCGGTCAAATGACCCAAAGTATCATTAATAAGTTTAAAGCCATCTACATCTAAAAAAAGCAAGGCAAAGCGTCTATTTTCATCTCTTTGACACCGTTTTAACCCTTGTTCGATCCGATCCATTAAGAGCGTTCGGTTAGGCAGTCCGGTTAAATTATCGTGTAACGTATCGTGGCGCAGTTGTTCTTGAATTTCTCTTTGTTCGGTGATTTCTGTGGTTAGTCCATCGATGCGGGTGGGGTTTCCTTGAACGTCTTTGATCAAATGACTGCGAACCCTGATCCAATGGATTGATTGATCGGGCCAAAGGATACGATATTCAATCTCTTGTCGTCCCGTTTTATAGATTAGTTGTTGTGACTCTTGAACTCTTTGTTGATCATCTGGATAAATAACTTCGTGCCATAAATTGATGTTATCTAAAAAGTCGTCAATGGGGCGACCGTAAACGGTTTCAGTGGCATGATTAATGTATAAAATGTCACCGGTTTGGGGAACAATTGACCAGACCACATCATCAAGGGAACCAACAATGCTTTGAAGGTGTTCTTGATTCAGTTGTAAGGCTTCCTCATTCGTTTTTAGTTGTTCATATAACCGTTGGCAGTGACGGATATATTCTAATAATTGAATATTTCTATTGCTTAATTGTTCTAAATCATCTAAACAAAGGGTAAATTGTTGTAAATTTTCCTTCGCATGAGCGAGTATATTCGTTTGTTCATTCAGTAATTGTTCGACCAAGACTAAGTAAGAATTAAGAGATGGGTCTGTTTCTTTTGCCATAGAGATAAATAAATGGTTTTAATAAATATAAGCATGATTTGCAGTCAAGGAACAACAATAAGGGAATGTACGCTATTTTAAGTTAACTTTGAAATCTGTCAAGAATTTTCTCGTTTTCACTCCATAACCTCTTTGATTAACTGCAAAACATGGTTTATCCATTCTCTGTTGTTTGAGAATATAACATTACGCATTCACTTAAGATATTAACCAAGCCTTAAACTCACTGACAACTTCGTTTTGCCTTTTGCCTTGCCCATAGCACTATTGTCCACAATATAATTCAGGTTACTTCTATTGTGTGTCATCATAACAATTTTATTGAGTTGAATATGATTTGATTAAGAATGGGGTTGACCAAACAAGACTAAAGAACACCTTATTTTTTTGAGCACTTCTGTGGTAATATCACTGACGGCTAAACCCCCGGCAGTACGACGGCGAAAGGATCTTAAAATAACGAGATCAAATTTATGAGAAGCTCGAATAATCACTTGTGCCGGAGCATCATGAATAATCATTTTTATTTTACAGTTTTCTGATAATTCATACTCAGTGATTAAATGAGATAAGGTTGTTTTAAATTCTGTAACTTGTTGGGTTGGGGTTTGGCGATCGCAAATATGTAATAAAGTAATTGATCCTTGATTAGCATCAGCAAAAAGTTTAGCAAATTTAATTGTTTCTAAGGTCGCTTTACTTAAGTTTTTTACTGGGACAAGAATGCGATATAAATTCGTGGGATTATCTAATAAACGCATCACCGCAACGGGACAATGAGACGACCAAAATACGGTATCTAAAATTGTGCCAAAAAGTCGCGCTTTCAACCCTGTATTTTCACTCCATCCCATAATAATTAAGTTAGCATTTTTTTCTCTGGCTGCGCGACTAATTCCATAGGCAATATCATCATCAATACGAATCATCGCATCCGCATCCACACTAAATTCTTGACTAATTTCTATGGCTCTCTCTAATAACATTTGACTTTGTTTTAAGTTTCCATCCAGTTGAGGATCATCCATATGAACCCCGGCAGTAGCAATAGAAACTGGCACAATAAGGCCTGATTCTTTTTTAGCTAATAAGGCTCCCATTTCGATTAAATCTCGTTGGGTATGGGGATTATAAATAGGGATAACAACGGTAAAACTATTATTCTCTCTTGGGAATTTTAATTCAGGTAACCATTCATCTAATGTACTACCAAGATTTTCATAATCTCCGTTTTCTGTTGTTTTGGGTAGGGGCAATTTCGTGGCAAATTGGGCAGTTAATACCGGTCCTAAAATTGAGGTAATTAACATTAGAACAATCACACTGTTAAAAACCGCTTCATTAATCAATCTTTCCCCGGCTGAATTTTGAATTTGGTAAGCTGCTAAGGCTGCGGCTAAAGTAGCCGCGACTTGGGGCAATGATAAAGACCACATCGTAAGTAATTCAGCCCAAGTGTACCGATAAAAAAGCTTTGCTGCTGTTGCAGCCAATAATTTAGCAAGGATTAAACCCCCGACAATACCAATCACTAAAGGCAGTTCAAATTGAATGGTTTGAATAAAAGCTGGAATATCTAATAATAATCCCATTCCAACAAAAAAGAAGGGTATAAATAACGTCCCTCCTACAAATTCGACCTTCTCTTTAACGGGACCATTTCCTACCACATCATTAACCGCTAAACCAGCTAAAAAAGCTCCGACAATTTTATCAACATTAATAAGTTGCGCCCCAATGGAGGCGAGAAATACTGCTAATAAAACGAACAAAAATTGATTACTTTCTTCATCGCCACTTCGTCTAAAATACTCTTTCCCCAACCAATCAAAACCAAAAAGAACAACAACTGAATAAAGAGCCAAAGAAACCAGTTGAATAATTAAGCTAGCTGACGAAAAATTTCCCCGATGAATGGAAACAGAAATAGCTAATACTAATAAAGCAGCAATATCAGTAAAAATAGTTGCTCCTATTGTTACCATAACCGCTTGATTTTTGACCATTCCTAACCGTTGAACAATGGGAAAGCCTAACAAAGTATGAGAAGCTAAAAGAGAACCAATTAAAATTGAAGAATTCCAGCTAAACCCAAAAGTAAGACCCACATAAGTCCCAGTTACTAAAGGAAAGAAAAAAGTTAAAATTCCAAATACTAATGATCGATCTTTCGTTTTACGAAATTCAGCTAAATCTATCTCTAAACCAGCGACAAACATGAGATAAATTTTACCAATTTCAGCTAAAAGATCGATGCTTTCTGAGTCAGCATCTAAGAGATATAATCCATCTTTACCTAAGATAACACCAGCAAATAATAGTCCAACTAACCCAGGGAGTCGTAACCGTTCAAAAATAGGCGGTAACGTCAGAATAACCAATAATAAAATAGTAAAGGAAACAAGAGGATTACCTCGTAAAATAGATAATAAATTTTCCATTAAGGTTAATCTTGGCTAATTACCTTAATCATTATAGTCTCTATTTTAAATACGAGGAGAAAGTCTTAAACATAGAACTAGAAATGAAGCCTCATCCACCTGAAAACGAGGTGGGCGTGTCTTATGCTATCGTTGAGTTAGAATGCACCCAAAGATCACACAAGACGGCACGACTTCTGTGCGAACGGCTAGAACTTCTGCTAGACCGTCCCTGACTGTCATTTCTGCGAGTCAGTTCTTGAATAGCTCTTGCTGCTATGTTGTAACTGGCCGAAAGATCACAATTGTATCTTTTTCCATTACTAAAAGTAGCTAGAGCATAATTAGATTTGTCACGTTTTACTTTTCCGCTTCCGTCATAAGCATTACTAGAAGTTCCTCTAGAAATTACATCTTTTACTTTTCCACCAAGTTCTAACCACTTTTCTTCGGTATAGTTTCGGATCAGAGATTTTAGCCATCCATGAAACTTTTGTTTTAAGTTAGAACGTTTTTTGCCACCTTTTGGTTTCCAGTTTTTAAGATACTCAAAAGCAATGACTGCACAATCAAAATTAATAGCAATTTCAACTATTCTTTTTGATACTTGGTGAGCTATTTGACGGTTAATATTACGACATTTACGATAGGTATTAGAGCAAAATCCTTTATGTAGTTTTCCTCCCTTACCCATTGTTCTTGACGCTTTTTTGGCTATCGACTTCAGCCTTTTGTCTCTACGGTCTATGTCTCGTCCAGGGTGAATAAATTCACGATAGATTACAGTGCCAATAGAGTCAACAACTGAGACAACAGCAGTTGTGTTAATACCTTGGTCAACAGATACTACACGGTTTACTCCTTCTTTTTTCTCTGGTTTACAGTGGAATGGAACCGCTAGATTCCACTTCCCATTTTTCTCTATTAAGTATGGAGAAAGCTGTTTGTTCTCAGAAACTTCATGACGATTTCTAACAGTAGAAATCTTAATAGTTTCCCAAATCCATTTCTTGCCATTAAACAGCTTGACATCAACCTCTTGTAAAGAATCAAGTCGATAACATTGACCTTTATATAATGCTGGATAACAATTAGAACCAATGGTTAATTTAGGTGGTTTAGCTGTACGTTTATTTCGAGATTGTCTTGATTGCCAATCTCGATATCTGGTAACAAAACTACTAACTTGTCCAAGAGCAAAGGCTATCGCAGCACGACGATAATAGCTAGGCATTTTATAGAATACTTTCCCAAAAATTGAATACTTAGGATTAGTATTCTTTTTCGTTTTGTGCATCAATTGCTCAACAATAGGTACAGCTTCTTTCGTACTTAAAGAACCAATTAGGTTCCAATGTGTGTAAACAATTGATGTTAAAAATTTGCAAGCTCTTTGATAGACAGAAACAGTCACAGTACAAAAGTTGCGCTGTGTTGCACTTGGGTTAAGACTCCACTTATCGGTGCGTATAATCTTGTGGTTTTGTGTTACCATAACTCGTAGTGTAACGTATAGTTTTTTAAAGTGTAAACGTCTCTAAGGTCCTTAACACCCACCTGATAAGTCGAGGTGGGGGAATGCGTCGCAATTTTGTTCAATGCTTGATAATTTGATGTAAACTCCATAATCAGTTCATCTTATCGACTTAGATGGCGTTTCACCCGAGGGTTTATTGAGGGGGTAAATGGGCTGGAAGAACACTAATAGAAGCAATGGCAACATAAATTAAAGCAAATCTCGTTTCAAAAATAGCAATTGAGTGAAAACTGGCTTGACGATACCAATTTAATACACAATTAACGATACCAAATTTAATTAAAGCGACAGCAAAGGATAAAGCGGTAATCAATGATAAATAGTTTAAACTGTACAATCCAGCCAAAATTAACACCGAGACACCATGATAGATTATCCCTGGTTTCAATGAACGAGTTTTTTTCTTCCGTAGTTTAATGGTGTAAATCGCACTACTAAAAAATAATGTGTTCAAAATCCACATTCCTACCGCTTCAATGGAGAGATGTCCGGTGGTTGCACCATAAGCTAAGGGGGCCGCTAGAGAAATAGCTGCAAAGCTGATAATTTCATTAACAATGGACTTGTGGTTTTGGTGCAGTACAGCAATTCCATCGGCAATTAAGGCCACCACCACTAAGCCATAAACCGTTAACAAAATAGGTGAGTGTAACCCCAGAATAATAGCGATACTGAGCGCAGTGATGCCATAGATTCCCCCCCAAATCAAAAAACGAGGTTTCCAACTTTTTCGTCGTTTTAGTTGCACAACATAAGGATGTTCTACTTGTAGGGTAAAAAAAGCACACAGCAAAGCGAGATTGGTCCATTGATTCCAATGTTGCGCTAAAGCAGCACCAGTCAAAAAAGAACCCAACAACACCAACAGTACACCCTGTTCCGGCGCGAAGGTGGGGCGCAACCAAAGCAGTATTTTAGAGGATTTTTGAGCCTGAGAACGGTCGCTGACGAAGGGAAAAGATGAGAGTGCCATAAAATCACACTAGCTTAATAATAATTATTCTCAATAACATTGAACCATACCTTTCTCGATTAAAAACAAAATTTAAGCTTTTATTCGTTTCGCTATGGGTCTTTTTCTTAACATTTTCTTAATTCAACCAGGGAGCGTGTCTCAACAAATTACCCTAAAATTTAAGTAAAATAATTAAGACTATCTCTCAATTAGTGTTGATAAGCCTAAGTCAACTAATGCAGAAATTTCTGATTGATTGGGAGAAATGGAAGTTTTATTAATGAATAATCTTTGAAACATCTTATTGCAAAGGAGAGCCAGATGGATTGGAAGGTTAATGACAATACCCGTGTTCCCCATCGTCGGGGTAAGGGTTGGAGTTTTGACTTTTTCAGCGACTGTGATGAGACTCAGGAGGAAACCCCCGAACAGGGGAAAAACCCCCATCATAGTGGTCATTATCCCCTGTCCCAAACCCAGGTAGGTCAAAAAGTTTGGATAGTGGGGTTTGTGGGAAAAGGAGGAATGAGTCGACTATTGGGAATGCAATTAAACCCTGGGACTCAAGTTCAAGTCATTAGCGTACAACCCAGTGGTTCAGTTTTGGTAGCCATTGAAGAGCATCGTATCGGAGTGGGTGCAGGAATGGCGCGCAAAATTTGGGTTAGTAACGAACCAGTCAATAAAAAATAATCTAAGTAGATTACAAAGATCCTAGTTAGGATTGCAGGGGAGTTCCGGAGGAGAGGGATTTTCGGCTTTCTCCCCTGCCCCCTGCTCCCCGCTCCCTTGCAGGCCAAACAAGTAAGTTTTCGATCGACTGAGTTAACATTGATTTCCTTGACTCTTTTTAGCCATGACTCAACTGCCATTAATTAGACTTTCGCCCAAATACGCCCAAGCTTATGCAACCATCACCTGTGCTATTTTATTGATACTTGGTGTCGTTTCGTTTCATTTTAACTGGGTTGGTTTAGGAATTTTGATCTTGACCACTGCTTATGTCATTGGGGGTTATGAAAGCACAAAAGAAGGACTAACCACCCTTTGGGAAGAAAAAGAACTAGATGTGGATTTACTGATGATTGTGGCAGCCTTAGGGGCAGCCGGTTTAGGGTTATGGCGACAGGAATATCATTTAATTGTGGACGGAGGGATTTTAATTCTCATTTTTGCCATGAGTGGGGCCTTAGAAAGCTTTGCCATGGAACGCACCGAACGCAATATTCAATCCTTAATGGCAGTGACTCCCGACACCGCTAGAGTCATAGGGGAAGAGGGGGAAAAGACGGTTTCCATTTCCCAATTACAAATCGGCGATCGCGTTTTGGTTAAACCAGGAGAAATGATTCCCATTGATGGCCTAATTATCGAAGGAGAAAGCAGCGTTGATCAAGCCTCTATCACAGGGGAATCCGTTCCCGTCGATAAAGTGATGGGGGACGAAGTGTTTGCCGGAACCCTCAACGGCAATGGTGTCTTAAAACTGAGGGTTGAACAACCGCCAGAAAGCAGTCTGATTCAAAGAGTCATTCGTTTAGTCGAACAGGCACAAACCCAAGCCCCTCCGTCTCAGGAATTTGTAGAACGTTTTGAGAGAGGCTATTCTAAGGTTATTGTCTTTTTAGCCATCGTTTTAGCCACTTTACCCCCTTTTCTTTTGGGATGGGACTGGGAAACAACCATTTATCGGATGCTGATTTTTTTAGTAGTGGCTTCTCCTTGTGCGTTGATGGCTTCAATTATGCCCACGTTATTATCAGGGATTGCCACCGGTGCCAGACAGGGGATTTTGTTTAAAAATGGGGCGCAACTTGAGAAAATGGGACGAGTAAAAGCCATCGCCTTTGATAAAACAGGCACCTTAACCCTGGGACATTTAGAGGTGGTTGAAATCATTCCCGCCGCCCAACAGTCGGCAGAAACAGTGTTAAAATTAGCCGCAGCCATTGAATCCGGTTCAGAACATCCTATTGGTCAAGCCATTGTCGAAGCAGCCCAAACAGCGAACCTATCCTGGGAGAGTGCCATTAAAATACAAGCCAAAACCGGTCAAGGGATTGTCGGAGAAGTCAACGGAAAACCGGTGACAGTAGGCAAAACCATGACAACCGTTGACGCTGAACCCTTAAAACAAGCCAGCCAAACCCTAGAAAATGAGGGTAAAACCGTTGTTTGGGTCAGTGTAGAGCAAGCGGTTATTGGTATCATTGCCGTTGCCGATACCATCAAACCAGAAGCCATTGAAGCGATCGCACAGTTGAAAAAATTAGGCATTCAAGCCACGGTAATGGTGACCGGAGATAACGAAGGCACCGCCCAAACCGTAGGCCAGAGGCTCAAATTAGATCGCATCCATGGCCAATTATTACCAGAAGATAAACTCGCTGTCATTGGTCAACTTGAACGACAGTATCAAACGGTGGCCATGGTAGGAGATGGCATTAATGATGCCCCGGCCTTAGCGGCAGCGACGGTAGGCATCGCCATGGGAGTGGGGGGAACCGATGTGGCCTTAGAAAGTGCCGATATTCAGTAGATCGAAAACTTACTTGTTTGGGCTGCAAGGGAGCGCCGGAGTGGGGAGAAGGGGAGATTATTTTAAAGTATTTTAGAGTAAATAAAAGTTCAAAAGGTTATAAATCTCTAAAAATCTCAATCATATTCCCTAATTTTTTATTTTTATTCTATTTTCTTTCTCCTCCGCTTCGGTCTCCCTGCTCCCCCGCAATCCTAACTAGGATCTTTGTGATCTACTTATATTGTGTTAATGTCGGACAATTTAGGGAAATTATCCCAAGCTATTGCTTTAGGTCGTCGTGCCAACCGTATTATTCGACAAAATATTACCTTTGCTTTGTTATTTATCTTTTTACTCTTACTCGCTAATTTATTCGGTAGCATTAATTTACCCTTGGGAGTCATCGGCCATGAAGGTTCGACGTTATTAGTCACTTTAAATGGTTTGCGGTTGTTGCGTTAAAACTCACATCTTGCACCCCCCACACCCCCCTTTCAAAGGGGGGCAGGGGGGGTAGGGAATGGGGAATAGGGAATAGGCAATGGTATTTATTTTTGCCTGTAACTCATTGAGAGTTGATTCTCTCTAGTCTATTATTTAGTTTTTATGTACTGGTGGAAGATGTCAGTTAAAACTCACACCTTCCACCCCCCACACCCCCCTTTCAAAGGGGGGCAGGGGGGGTTAGGGGCATAAGCCCTAATATTGCTTTCCTGACTTGCGATGGGCGATGGCCGTTAACCCCTTATCTTCTAAAACGTCTCCCTGGTTAACTAGGGCAAACACTAACCAGCGATCGCCGGCTTCGACTCGATGTTGTACGGTACATTCAAGATAAGCTAACCCTTCTTGTAAAATCAAACACCCATTCGAGGCCGTTTCCGTCTCTAGTTGCTCAAAGGGACTACTATTACAGTGGGAAAAATGTTTCCTTACGTTGCGTCCTTCTTTGAGAATATTGACAATAAAAGGAGTTCCTGCCTTAAAATCTGCCTCATTCCACTGTTTCTTGTCAATAGCAATCATTAACCCAGGTGGATTAAAAGTGGCTTGAGAGATCCAAGAGGTTAAAAACCCTTGGTGCTGGTGGTTTTGACAGGTGGTAATCACACAGATAGAACCAACAATCCGCCCGATGGCTTGTTCAGTGCGATCGCTTTGTACCGTGGTTAACCCAGAGGCTACAGGCCCTTGTTTTTGGCGTTTTTTCAAGGTTTGAGCGAAATTAAGCCCCGTTTGTTGACAATGTTCAACGGCAGCCTCATCGGGACTAAAGCGAATACGCAAGGGATCAAACCCTAAATTGTAATTACCATCCCTCAATTTTTGACTAATTAAGTCAATGGCTTCCCCACTCCAGCCATAGGAACCGAATACCCCGGCTAATTTGGTTTTACTGGCTGTACCTAACACAATTCCCAAGGCGGTTTGAATTTGTACCGGTGCATGACCCCCCAAGGTTGGGGAACCGATCAAAAAGCCGTCACAGTCTTGAATGGCACAGGTGATCTCTTCAGGGGTTGCTGACTCGCAATTAATGGATTCTACTGCCACCCCTTGATCCATGATCCCTTGAGCGATCGCTTGAGCAATAATAGCTGTATTCCCATAAGCAGAAGCGTATAATAAGGCCACTTTCAAGTCTTGAGACTGCTGTTGTTGACACCACTGACGATAATCATAGGTTAAACGACTCAAACTATAGCGCACCATAACTCCGTGGCCTGGGGCGTAATATCGGGCGGAAAATGGCTCAATTTTGTCTAAAATTTCGGCCACTTGTTTGGACTGTGAACCGTGCAAACAGTCAAAATAGTAACGGCGATCTTCATCCAATGCTTTCCAGTCGTCGTCAAACACCGCATCATGACACAGATGTAAGCCAAATAATTTATCTGTATAAAGAATACGGGTTTGACTATCATAGGTACACAGTCCATCGGGCCAGCGAGGAGTGGGGATAAAGGTAAATTGTAAATGATGACCTTGCCCTAAGTCTAAGGTTTCCTCGGAACGCACGGCCTGAATTTTGTCCTGCCACTGGGGAAATGTGGCTTTTAAGGTCTTAGCCGCCGGTTTAGAACAAACTAGGGTAATTTGAGGGGCTTTTTCTACTAAAATCTTCAACGTGGCCATTCGGTTGGCATTAACATGACCCAAGATCACATAGTCTATTTTCGATAACGCCAGATGATTTTCTAATTCTTGTAAGAAAATTTCGGTAAACGACTCCCCAGGGGGATCAAATAAAGCGGTTTTATCCCCTTCAACTAAATAAGCGTTAGCGGTTGTACCTTTACATAAAGCATATTCAACTTCAAATTTAAGACGTTCCCAGGTTCTAGAGCGAAAGATAGTGGTATTCTTGGCAATGGTGGCGGTTTGAACGTCACGGGGACGGGTAGGAAGACAGGTTGAGCTAAGCATGATTATATTCTGATCGATAATAGATAGTAGGTTTGAGTGAAAGTTCGTAGGGGCTTAATGATATTAAGCCCATCTATAAAAGGCTCAATTTTTAGCTAAAATGGCATGATTACCATTGGTTTCTGCTTTTTTGGTCGTTGCACGTTGTTGATGACGTTGGGAAACGGCGTGTTCGGGATCAATCCCATCAAACGTGGGAGGAAGCCAAACCCGAATCACCATTAACATTCCTAAAACCAGTAAAAAGGCACAGGTGGCTAATACTTGCGTTGCAGCAATTTCTAGAACACCTCTGACAATAAATTCTCGTAAAACCGAGACAATAGCGACTTCTACAGCAACACCGATAGAAATGCGCTGTTCTTTCAGGTAAATAATTAATAAACGGAATAATTCCACCCAAATGAGCAAGGATAAGATATCAGCCGTTACTATCTGAAATTGTACCGGTGGCAACAGAGACAATACCATTGAATACAGTTGCAACACCATAAACGAAAATAGTCCTAAACATAAACAGATAACAATGGCATCTTGAATGATTTCTAGAATGTTGACGATACGGTTAAGGTTAAGCCAACTGTTGCGTTGTGAAGAAGACTGTTTTATAGATTCGTACATGATTGTTTAGTTTTAAAAAGTTAATAATGAAAAAACGAAGAGACAGGAAATAGTAAAAAATAAGGAAATCTTGTCATGATCTAACCCTATTGCCACCCCCTCTAACTCCCCCTTTTGTTAGGGGGAAAACCCTTGCCGATTGCCCATCTTTAATAATGGGTTCCGACTTTGCGATGATGGACGGCGGTTAAACCATCAACTTTTGAAACTCGTCCTCGTTGCACTGTGCTATAAATCATCCAGTGATCGCCGCAGTCAGTGCGACTGCTCACTTCACATTCGAGGTATGCTAAGGCATTGGCTAAAATTTGAGAGCCATTTTGAGCCGGGTAGGTTTTAATACCGGCAAAGCGATCGGCCCCTGGGGCAAACCGTTTCAGAAAGTGCTTCATTAACCCTTGTGCGTTCCCTTCTTCGAGAACATTGAGAACAAAGCGATCGCCGGGATGCAATAAGGACTCGATCGCCCGATCTTTGGACACGGCAATGGCCACTCCCAAGGGTTCTAAACTGGCTTGAATGACCCAAGAGGCTAACATTGAGCCAGCAATTTCTCCTTTATTAGCTGTAATCAAATATAATCCGTTACTAATGCGACCTAAGGCTTTTTCTAGTCCTGAATCGATGTTTTTTAGGTTTTTAATGGAGCGATCGCGGGTGATCCATTGACCGAGATCCGTGCCGGCTTCTTCGGCCATTTTTTCGGTGTTAGGGGTTGGGGCTGTTTTCACTAAAATGGGGGGAAATCCTTCGCTTACGCCAATTTCTTGCAATTTATTGCGCAAGGGATAAATGGGTTCGTCTTCCCCTCCCCCGGACTCAAATAACCCGATGGCTTGTTTAGGATGGGCAACGGCTAAAATGGTATTAACAATGATCTGACCGTGATTATCGGACTGGGAAGGCATTCCCAAGACTAACCCTTTAGCTTCATAAGCCAGTTGTCGGGTTTCATGGGGGTCCGTGGTAGATAAATCAATTAAGTCAATATTGACCTCGGTTTTCTGCAATCCTTGGGCAATTTTCCTGGCGATCTCCTCAGCATAACCATAGTTTTCGTCATAAAAAATTACAACTAAATTATCGGTTTTTGCCTGTTCTTTACTCCATTGATCATAATCATTCATCCATTGAGGAATATGGTGTTTTAATAGGGGTCCATGGCCGGTGGCAATGGTATTAATTTCTAGCTTATCAATCCGTTTTAAAGCAGCTAAAACGGAGCGAGCATTCGGACCCATTAAACAGTCATAATAATATTTGAAATCGGCTTGCAGTAGCTCTGGTTCTTCATCGTAAATATAATCGTCACAATAGTGCATTCCAAACACATCACAAGTATAAAGAATACTCGTTTTTTGATCATAAGTAAAAATGGTATCGGGCCAATGAAGATTAGGAGCAGAAATAAATTGTAATTCGTGTCCCTTCCCTAAATCTAAGCTCGCTCCACTCTTAACAATTAAGCTGTTGAAGGGTTGATGCACCATACTTTCTAAGAATTGGATGGCAACTTTTGATCCGACAACGGTAACATTAGGAGCTAACTTTAAAACATCTTTAACTAACCCACTGTGATCCGGTTCAGTGTGACTAATAATGAGATAATCTAAGGCAGAGACATCAATTAAATCTTTTAAACCCTCTAAATATAATTGTTGAAATTTTCCATGAGATGTATCAACCAGGGCGGTTTTTTCTCCTTCTATAATGAAAGAATTGTAAGTGGTTCCATTTCTTAAGCCAAACTCGATATCAAAGCGATCGCGATCCCAATCTAAACAACGAATAGTCGTGGTATTTTCACCAATCTGACTGGTTTGTAAGGTCAAACGATTTAATGCGGTTAACTGGGTATTGTGAGCGGTGAGCGCAACCATATACTGCTGCCTCCAAATAATTTATTTACAATATTGAAACTTGCTTGACTCCCATTATGGCGCGCCTACATAGGTTTTGTAAAATGTCAATTCTTTAAGGTTTTAATAAGTTTTTTTTATATAAAAATATCTAAGCTATAACTCTTTTTAAGAGTATCAAGGGCCAAGGTTTCCTAGATTGAATCAAGGGAGTTTAACGGATGAGTAGAAAAACTGCTATAATGGTTCTTTTGGAGTATATTGTGTTTTAGGAGAAAATCGCTTATATGTCTCGTTATAGAGGACCTCGCCTGAGAGTAGTGCGAAGACTAGGAGAACTGCCAGGGTTAAGCAGAAAAACCCCCCGTCGGGCTTATCCACCGGGTCAACATGGTCAAGGCCGCCGTAAACGGTCAGAATATGCCATTCGACTCGAAGAAAAACAAAAGTTATTGTACAACTACGGTGTTACCGAAAAGCAGTTAGTTCGTTACATGAAGAAAGCTCGTCGGTCTACCGGTTCGACGGGACAAAAACTATTAGAACTGCTAGAAATGCGCTTAGATAACACGGTGTTCCGTTTAGGGATGGCCGGAACCATTCCAGGGGCCCGTCAATTAGTCAATCATGGTCATGTTATTGTGAATGGCCGTGTGGTTAATATTGCGAGTTATCAATGTCGTCCTGGGGATGTCATTGCGGTGAGAAATAAAGACAATTCTCGTCGTATAGTAGAAACTAATATGCAATATCCAGGGTTAGCTAACCTTCCTGATCATTTAGAATTTGATAAAAATACCCTGACTGGTAAAGTCAATGATGTTATAAAACGGGAATGGGTAGCATTACAAATTAATGAACTACTGGTGGTTGAGTATTATTCTCGGAAAGTATAAGTCAAAGATTACTCCGCCATACCACGACGGAGCCTATTTTGACCGTTGGACAACTCTTAAGGTTGTCCTCTTTTTTTATAGTGCTACGCACTGGGGAATAGGGAATAGGCAAGGGTTCTCCCCCTCACAAAAGGGGGTGGCAATGTTGTTTTGTTTTGATGCTAACTAATTCAAAATCTTATTTAATCTAATTAAGTATTTAAATTCTCCTTTGAAATGGTGGGTTACGACGAATTTTTCTGTTCTAGTTGTACCCTAAATTTTAGCCGTCTAACCCACCCTCCTGTCATGCAGTTCTATTAAGGACAAACAATGATACTAATACGCCAAGGGGTTGGCTCACCAGTATTATCAATTGTTTGAATCTCTAAGTTATTGTCTGCACTTTTTAGAAAAGTTTTTAGACTTTTAACTTCTTCTTTTTCCGGATGATCTTTATCTAAAATAATGGTAGCTTTTCCCTTTATCTCATCAAAAGAAAGTTCTTCATTATCCCATAGATAATACCCAAGAGAACCATATCCTTTTTGCCAAGTCTTAAAAGTCTTCCATAAATGAGCGGCAATCTCGTCACCAGCTTTCTGATTTTCTTGACATACAAAAAGATCAAAATCGGTTCTTTCTGGATTTTGCTGAATAACAGAACCTAAATAAAAATCACTAAATTCTTTCTTGATTTGCTTTGACATTTTTAGCGCTTCATCAATATGAAAATTAATGATTTCTACTGCCCAATCTCTAAGTTCTTCTTTTTCATTAATTTTTTCTTCATTCAGAATATCAGTCGCTAAGTCAATATACTTCAAGTTTAACTCTTCTGTGGCTAGTCCTCGATTAATAATTAGCCCGGCTACACCGATCGCAACAGGAATTAAGACACTTGAAAGTAACTGACTTACTACTTGCAATTTTTTCCAAATCAAGGGAAGACGATTATTATCATTGTCATCATGTTTGTCGGTAATCATAATTACCTCCTTGATTAAAAACCTTTTGGTTCTACCTTTATTTTATCCTTTTTACCAAAGTAAATTATTAAATTTTGTGTTAGTGTGGGGTAATCTTATTTCAAGGGAAATGGTGGGTTAAGACGGATTTTTATATTCTGTTTTTATCCTAACTTATTGCCGTCTAACCCACCCTACAAATGTTAATGTTGTGTCTGTTTTTCCTTCTCTGGGGACACTTTAACTGTTGTCTGTTTCTTATGTTTTCTGCCCTCAAAATCTTTTAATAACCCCATCAATGCAGGAATCACTGTCGGGGTTAAAAAGGTAGATAAAATTAACCCTCCCGTTAAGGCTATTCCTAACCCTTGATACAGTTCGGCCCCTTTCCCTGGAATAATAGCTAAGGGCAACATCCCTAAGACACTGGTGCCGGCAGACATAAAAATAGGCCGTAAGCGATCGCTCACGGCATAATATAAAGACGCATCATACTCCACTCCTTCTGCTTGGAGTTGCAAGGCCCGATCTACCAGTAAAATAGCGTTATTAACCACAATACCGGTCAAAATGACAAATCCTAACCCGGTAATCATATCCAAAGGTACGACAACCCCAGGAATCGCATTGGCCAACACTAAACTTAACAGGGCCCCGGTCATTCCCATGGGAACCGTGGCCATAATTAACAGAGGGTAAACAAAGGAACGATACAACGCAACCAAGAGTAAATAGGTGATCACCAAAGAAAGAACAAACGTTGCAGCCAACTGAAACAAGGTTTCTGCTAAAACATCCGCCGATCCCCCTAATTCTAAGCGCACACCAGGGGGTAAATTCCCCCGTAACGGCTCTAAAATCTCTGTTTCGGTTTGCTCCACCAAAGCCCCTAACGGTGCCTCTCTACCCACGCTTACGGTGAGGGTAATGGACCGTTCTAAGTCCACATGGTTAATAGCATCGGGGCCAGTGGTTTCGATAACTTCGGCCACATCCGATAGTTGCACTAATTGACCTTGGCCATTGTACATGGCTAGTTGTCGCAGTTGATCAGGGGTACTAACAAAGGTATCTTTGAGTTCCACACTGACGTTTAATTCCCGTTTCCCGTCCACAAATTCCGAGGCCCTTAAACCCCCTAAGGCACTTTGTACCATCGATCCGATCTCCGACTCCGATAACCCGGCCTCGGCTAAACGAACCCGGTTCGGGATCACTTGTAATTCTGGCGCACCGGTGACAAAATTAGAGCGAACGTTTTGTACACCTGGTAATTGTCGAATGTCTTGGTTAAGTTGTTGTTGTAGTTGGTTTAACTGGTCTAAGTTTTCCCCGATAATTTGTACTTCAAATTCCTTTCCCGGATCGTTAAAAATAGAGGCCCTGATAGGAACCATAAAGCGATACCCAGGAAACTCTAAACTCTTGCTACGGAGTCGGTTAACTAAACTATCTAGGGTGTTACCAGTCGCTTGATCCGGATGGACAAAGGCCGCAATAATACGTCTTCCTGGCCGATGAACATATAACGTTCTCATGATCTCAGGTTGTTCACTGACAAACTGTCTCGCCGGTTCGGACTGTTCAATGGCCTCAGGAATGCTGGTTCCGGGAAAGGGTTCAGCTAACCATAAAATCAGGTTACGGTTGCCTTGGGGTAAATAGTCCGGTGGGGGTAAAATTTGCAGACTCACCACAATTAAAGCTAGGGGAATAGCTAAAATAAGTAAGCGACGTTTTACTTTACCCCTTCCTAATGACCATTTAACGGTTTTCAGTAGAAAATCTTCGAGTTTTCCTTGTCCTGTCCGAAAAATAGTGGAAGTTTGGGCGACTTTTCTCTCTAACCAGTTACCCCCTTGATGGTTGACTTCGGTTAACATTTGTTCTGCTTCGGTTCGGTTTAAAAACAGGCCGGCCAACATAGGAACTAAGGTTAAGGCTGCCAACAGAGAGAATAACACCGACGCAGATAAGGCGATCCCAATATCAAAAAATAATTGTCCGGCTTCTCCTGTTACGAGAATAATAGGGGCGAATACGGCTACGGTGGTTAAGGTAGAGGCTAACATTGCACCCCCCACTTCCTGAGTGCCATCAATAGCCGCTTTCATGGGGGTTTTACCCTGTTGCATATGGGTAAAAATGTTTTCGAGGACAACGATCGCATTATCCACTACCATTCCCACAGCAAAGGCTAACCCGGCTAAACTAATTACATTAAGGGTTCGGCCCAGTAAAAAGAAGACAATAAAAACAGTAATTAAAGTAGTCGGAATAGCGATCGCAATAACCCCAACGGTTCGTAATGACCCCAAAAATAACAGTAAAATCAAGGCGGCGAGGATCGCACCCATAATTAGATTACTCTGTACAAAGGAAATAGAAGCGTTAATGTAGTCGTTTTCATCATAAGTAATATCGAAGGTGATCCCTTCTCCTTCCCGATCAAATCTTTGTTCTAAGTCAGCTAACGCTGCACGAATACCTGAAGAAATTTCAGGAACATTGCCCCCTACTTGTCGCATGATGCCAATACCAACGGCTGGCTCATTATTTCTCACTAATGCCCGATCTTGAATCGCCCTTCCCATACGCGCTTGGGCCACGTCTCCTAAATAAACGGTTCCGGACTCATCCCGACGCAAGACAAACCCTTCTAACTGTTTCACGTCATTAATACGACTGAGGGTCCTGACTCGATATTCTCGTCTTCCTAAGACTAACGGGCCACCGCGAATATCCCTATTATTGCTACGCAGCGTATTAACCACATCCCCAATGGTAAGGTTGCGATCGGCCAATGCTTTGGGATCAACAATAACCTCCACTTCCCTTTCTCGTCCCCCGGAGATCAGAAACTGTCCCACTCCTTGGACTTGTCGTAAACGGGGGACGACTACATCATCCACTAAGTCCCGATAATGGTATTCATCGGGGGTGTAGCCTTCTTTAGGGATTAAGATAACCCACATCATGGGACTACTGCTACCGCTTACCACTTCGACGTTAGACTCGTCTGCTTCGTTGGGAAGGGCTTCTACTTGTTGTAATTTATTGAGAACATCGATTAAACTGCGGTCAATGTCCGTATTCCAGGTAAACTCGACACTAATATTACTGGTGCCGTTACTGCTGGTACTGCTGATCTCTTGTATCCCTTGAACTTCTTCTAACCTTTCCTCGATGGGACGGGTTACTAAGTCTTCCACTTCTGCCGGACTTGCACCGGGGTAAGGGGTGGTAATGGTGATTTCCGGGCGATCGCCGCCGGGTTGTAATTCTAAGGGTAAATTAAAGAGGGATAAGATCCCAAATATTACTAATAAAGCAAACAAAACCCCTGTACCATGTCGCCAACGAACGGCTGTTTTAATTAAACTCATTTTTTTTAGTGATAATTGTTATAATCTGGACTCGATCAATTTTTTAAGGAAAGGTTGGCGGAAGTCCCCACCTAAAAATACTATCAAAATCCCCACATTTTAGTTGGGGTAATTCACTCATCATGGAGAATTTACCGAGGAGACGGGGAATACTAAGATAAACGACCTTTTGGATATTTTTTATGAGTCAAATGATTCCCCAATGTGAACAGTTACCTACCCATGTTAATGGTTTATTAGAACTCTTACAGCAAGAACCCACATTGCGATCGCAACAGAATATTAGTGCCATTGAAGCATCCTTAAGCAAGGCAGTTTCTCCTCAGTTTGAAATTGTTTTCGCCGGGGCCTTTAGTGCCGGAAAATCTATGTTAATTAATGCGTTATTAGAACGAGAATTATTATATAGTGCCGAAGGCCATGCAACCGGGACAGAATGTCATATTTATTATGCCGAACCGCAACAAGAAAAAGTGGTTTTAACTTTCTTGAGTGAGGCAGATATCAGGGAACAAGTTAACGTCATTTGTCAAAAATTAAACATTGAGCAAGCCGCTAATATTAATAACCCCGAAGTTAAACATATTTTAACTGAAATGGGTCAAAAAATCATTGAACAAGAAGGGGGCGAAAGTAAGTCAGAAAAAGCCAAACAAGCTAAAGCTTTAATCTTGTTATTAGAGGGATTTACCAATAATCGCGATCGCATTCATACTATTAATGCTGCCACTTATTCGATGGAACAATTTAACTTTTCTAACTTGACAGAAGCGGCAAGTTATGCACGGCGCGGTAGTAATAGTTCGGTGTTGAAACGATTAGATTATTATTGTCATCATCCCCTATTAAAAGATGGTAACGTTTTAGTTGATATGCCGGGTATTGATGCACCAGTAAAAAAAGACGCTGAGGCAACTTATAACAAGATTGAACATCCCGATACTTCGGCAGTGGTTTGTGTCTTAAAACCAGCTTCTGCGGGGGATATGAGTACAGAAGAAACGGAACTTTTAGAGAAGATGCGAGACAATTTAGGCATCCGCGATCGCGTTTTTTATGTATTTAATCGTATTGATGAAACTTGGTACAATGGCCAACTGCGTCAACGTCTCGATCATTTAATTCAAACTGAGTTTCAAGATACCTCTAGGATACATAAAACCAGTGGATTATTAGGCTTTTATGGTAGTCAGGTAAAACAAACGAATAGTAGTACCCGTTTTGGACTAGATACCCTCTTTTCTGAGAGTGTTAAAAGCATGGGAGGGGAAGAAGAAACCCCCCAATTTGTTAGTGAATTTAACAATTATTGTGCGAATTCAGGTAAGTTAACTCGTACTGATTTCAAAGTATCAGTAAATGGATATGAGACCCCCAATGAAAATTATGTCCGTATTCTTAGCGAGTGGGGAAACCCTCTCATTAATCAGTTAATTGCTGACAGTGGAATTGAGGAATTTCGAGACTCTATTACCCGTTATTTAACGGAAGAAAAACGGCCTCAGCTTTTTTCAACCTTAGCAGATGATTTACAACCCTTGTGCATTGTTTTACGGAAACACTATCTAGATCAATACAGAGATTTAGAGAGTCAACCCCGTGAAATTGATGCCATGAAAGCACAAGAGTTAAATCGTCTTAATCATGAGTTACAAGAAGTGGGCATACAGTTTCGAGATCACATTGCTCATGAAGTTAATGAAATTGTGGTTAATGGAGATCATTACTTTGAAGAAGACTTCAAAAAATTAAAAGCGAGAATGGTGACTCGTTTGGATGAATTATTACAAACTTTTTCCGTTGAGAATGCCCACCGTCGCGCTGCAATGAGTCATCCCCGTAATTCTACTGTTCCTTTGATTGCCATTTTAGTCGAGGCTTTGTATTACCTAGCTAATGAGTTAGAGGATGTTTTAGTTGAGGGGGTAAAAACCTTAATTTCTTCCTTTTCTCAGCGACTACTACAGCGAGTTAAACAACGAGACTACTACGGTAAATTATACCGTTTATTAGGTAATGATGGTGGCATAGAAACCCAGTTACAAGCAGTAGAAAAAACCTTGATCGCTGCCTTGGTGAGTGAGTCTAAAGTAGAATGCGATCGCTATGTTCGAGAAAGTCCCAGATTTTATGATGAAGGGACTTTTTCTATCTATCAATTTCGTCAAACGTTACAACAAACTTCCCAAGGTTATGATTGTAGTAGCATGGTGGAAGCAGAACCCGCGATCCGTCAATTGTTAAAGTTAGATTTTGAACCCAAAGTATCAGCAACTATCCGTAAACATTTTCGTCAAACCATTAATATGACCTTAAAAAGTCAATTATTACCCATGGCAGATGAACAAGCAGATAGTATTCTCCAACAGTACGATCAAGCAAGAGACTATTTAGGGCAAACCTTAGAACAAGAAGCACAAGAAAAAATTGCTCGTAATATCCGCTTACAGGGAGAAATTAAAGAAAAAATTGCTACTTATAATAAAGCAATTTCTGGGATTAATAATTGTCTCCAAAGTATGCAAGTTTATGAGCATCAATTACCTTTAATTAATGAGGAAAGTTTACAGCCTGATGTTACTAAGTCTGATGTTGAAGTAATTAATGTTCCTGTTATCAATAATCACAAATCAGATGTTGACATTGAGGTAGTTGATCTCGTTTAGATTTTTCTAGGGTGGGGAAGACTTACCCTATTTTCTTGTACAAATTTTCAACAATTTTTTGAGGTATATTATGAGTAAGAATCAATTGCTTGAACACAATCACTATTTCGATAACGATGATGATGTTATTGCTTTTTCTGCTGATTCTCTAGTTAAATTGTCTAAGCTTAAAGAGGTAATCAATTCTTTTATTAAGAGTCGTTTATTAAAAGTTATGACTGATCATTTTCACCATATAGGAATAAGAGGTGAATTTATTAATAGTTTTGATGTTTTTAAATATGGTCAAAACTGCGAAATATTACAAGTGGGATCAAATGGCTGGAAAAAAGGAAAAATCAGACTTAAAGTAAGTTTAGAATTTATTCCCGATGAACCAGAAATTAAGGAAATAGAATCACCTTTAGATGATATTCGCCAATCGATGAATGAACCATAAATCTTTGTAAGGTGGGCAATGCCCACCCTACTAAATGTCTCAAACAAAATTGACCAAAAACTAAACAAAATTACCATGAATAATAATCCTAATACCAACAATAAAATAGTATTAGACTTGGAAAATAAACCAGATAGTGTTCTGTTATATGGAGACTCTTCTGTAAAAGTTAATATATTAATCAACAAAATGATTAGTGCTTTTTCAACAGAAGGATATAAGCATTTAATGTCACTGATTTCTCAAATCGCTAGAATACCTTCTAATGGAAGTGATTGGTTTCATAAAGGCATTTCTTGCGAACTGTTACAACCAGGAGAAAATTGGAAAAAGGGAACCGTTAAAATCAAATTACAATTAGAATTTATTCCTGATGAACCCGAACCTGAAACCAATAAGAATGATTCAGTATTAGACGATATTCGTCAATCGATAAATTAACAATAATTCTTTGTAGGGTGGGTTAAGTAACCAGTCAATTTAGGGGTTATTCTAACAACTAAATATTTACTTAACCCACCATTTCAACTATAATTATAATATGTTAAATTTACATAAAAGATACAAGTGCAATATACAAATCATGGAAAATATTACTATTCAAGTTGACCCCAAAATTGCCAAAGCTTACCGAGAAGTTGATGCAAACCAACAGCAAAGGATGGTTCATATTTGGAACCTTATTATTGATGAAATGGTAAAAAATGACAACTTTGAAGAAATTGTTCAAGAAATTCGCCAAGAAGCAAAAGAAAAAGGACTCACACCTGAAATTTTATAGGATGAGTTAACTAAGCAATAAGTTTAATAATTATTTAGATAATTCAAGATTTAACGTACTATTAAGTATTTAAGAAATTTTTCGTCCTCGAAATCAAATAACGCAAACTCGATATATTATAATCGTACTGAATTGTTGAGGTAGTATTGATGAGAGGTATTGTTAAATCTCTAGGTAACGGTAATGATGTCTATAGGGCAACCATTGGCGACGATGACATCTTTGCAGAAGGGGGTAATGACCTTGTGTATGGTGATAGGGGAAAAGACCAACTTTATGGTGGCCAAGGTAAAGATAGCCTACTGGGAGAAGAAGACGGAGACTATTTAAACGGTGGAGAAGATAGTGATATTCTCGATGGAGGGGAAGGAAATGATTGGCTTTATGGAGGAGAAGGAAACAGTACCGATTATCTATTTGGAGGAAATGGCGAAGATTTTTTAGTAGGTCATGACGGTGACGACTTTCTGTATGGGGATGACGGTTCGAGTCCTTGGTATTTTGATGATTTTGATATTGAAAACATCCCAGAAAGGGTTGAACGGTTAGATGATAACGACGAATTAATTCCAGGGTGGTACTTTGATGATCTGTTACGGGGTGGTAGAGGGAATGATTTTTTGTTTGGGGAGTTAGGAAAAGATAAACTTTATGGAGATGAGGGTGACGATTATTTAGACGGTGGTATAAGAGGAGATACCCTTTATGGCGGAACGGGCAATGATACGTTAATAGGGAATGATGGTTGGGATACGTTAATCGGAGTTGACTGGAATGCTAGTGACCCCGGAAAATACGAAATAGACATTCTTCAAGGGGATAGTCCCATCGGTTCTTTTGGGAACGAACCCGATGTATTTGTACTAGGAAAGACCAATAAATTATTTTACGATGATGATAATATTTATAGCACTGGTATTCATGATTATGCTCTAATTAGGGACTTTGATAAAACAGAAGATATCATTCAACTTACTAAATTACCAGAGTTTGAAATTGGTTCTCAACCTCATTATCGTCTGGGAAGTTCACCGCTTTCGGGGGTACAAGGGACAGCCATTTTTTATGATGATGGTATTAGTAATGGACTGCCCTCGGAGTTAATCGCAATTGTTCAATTTCAAGGTGGGCCAACCAATCTTGACTTATCGGACAGCTATTTTACCTATGTTTAAGTTAACTTACGGATGATGAAAGTCTACTCCAGTGTTATAACCTGGAGTAAACTTTCATCTCATCTCAAAAAATAATGAAGAAAACCCCTAGAATACCCATTCCAAAATCCGTTAGAGATTATGTTTTTAATAGAGATAACTATCAATGTCAAAGTTGTGGGAAAAAACAACAAGAAACCATCTTAAATATTGATCATATTATTCCTTTAGCCAAAGGAGGAAGTAATGATATGAGTAACTTACAAACTTTATGTCAAAGTTGTAATCAACAAAAAAAACATCATTTAGACCCTCGTTTTCGTCGTCATTTTACCTGAAAATTATTGTTATCAATAGCAATTTTTAAGCTATACAATCATCACTATATTAACTTAATAATGTTTCTAATTTGTGTTTTCTTATTTCCCAGTCTGGCATCATAAGGGTAAGAAATTCATAAAAATGTGGACTATGATCTTGATATTTTAGGTGACACAGTTCATGAATGATGACATAATCAATACAATTGGTAGAAGCCCGAATTAAGTCTTGATTAATAGTTTCTGAACCGTTTATCTGAGGGGTTTGAATTAAAATATAACCCCCTTTTAGCTTAACTTGCGTATCGATCGCCGCTTCAATTTTTAGGCGGTATTGTCTCCCTAAATATAAATGTGTTTCTCCACCAACATAACGACGGGAAGGGGTACGAGGAGTAAATTGACTAAAGTATTGTTGCTGTTTTATTATCCAATGGGCGCGATGTTTTACCCGTTTAGCAATGGCTTCTAATGGAGTTCCTGTAGGGGCTTTAACGGTAATTTTTTGGTCGGGATGAACGGATATATCTAGGGTTTTTCTTTGGCTAAAGCTGACTTGATAACTAATATTTTGGCTTCCATAAGTAATTACTTGTTCTATCATTTTTATTCTTTAATTTCCTAAACGACGACGGGCTAATAATAGGGTTTGTTCAATCAAATTATCCATTTCGTCAGGGGTTAATTTAATCCCTTTGCGATCGCCTAAATCATCATATAAAAAATCATCTATTTCATTCATTATTTTTTTGTGAATATCTTCGTTATTTTGCCAATCAACGATACAATAGTTATTGATAATCTCTAAAATAGCCAAGGTGGTATCTTCGCTGATTTGTTGACACCGTTGGGGATCATTTTCATGGGTGGTAATAAAGGGTTTAATGAGGCCGAAAAAGGCGATCGCATCGGGGTTGGTTAAGAAGTCTTGGGGGATATCGGTTTGATCGCGGTGTAATATTTTCTCTCGAATCTCTTGGGTTTTTTGGTAATATTCGGCTTCAGATATCCGTGAGGCGTGATAATCTGCAATAGTTTGGTTAATAAGTTCGGAAAACTCAGAATAAAAGGCGGGATCTTCTTCTAGCTTTTCGTTAATGGTTCGTTTGGTGATACTTGCAATTAAGTCTGCTTTGGATGCGTCGGTTTTTTGCTGGGCCAAAGCTGACTCAAAGGAAACGTCGTCAAATAGGTTGAAAGGGGCAACAATTTGGGTGATTTCTGAAGCATGAAGATGGGTATCGAGTAATTTGCGTATTTTTGGGTCAACATCTCGATAATCAACGGATTCTGAATACAAGAGTTTAACGGCTGCTTTGAGGTTATGAAACCGTTTTAAGTCTTTTTTATAGGTTGTGATTAAGCTAGGAGGGGTTTTATCAAGAAATTTTTGAGAAGAGAGGGCGATAGATAAGGTTTTAGAAAATATCGCTAATTTTTCATAAAAATCGTCTCTTTTTTGTTCATCCGATAAAATTCTTTTATACGCTTCTTCATCCTGTGGGTTATCAACGGTTTTGAAAATATCGAGTAAATTGGCGTAATGCTGTCCTAGTTTATCAATTTCTACGTCTATATTCTGTAATGTTCCTTTTAAGTCGTTATAATCAAAATCTTGCCAAGAACTGTAAGTTTTTAAAGCGTTTTCTATCTCTTCGAGAACTCCCTCATAGTCGATCACATAACCAAAATCTTTAACTTTCTTAGTATAATCATCGGAGTAAAGACGGTTAACACGGGCGATCGCTTGTAATAGGGTATGATCTCGTAGTTTACGGGTGAGGTAGAGGACGGTATTACGAGGGGCATCGAATCCTGTGATTAATTTATCGACAACTATCAATATTTCGGGGTTATTTCCGTATTTAAAGCTATTAATCACCTGTTCATTGTAATTTTTTTCTGAACCATAACGGGCGATCATCTGTTTCCAAAACTTGACGATGAGATCATCGGTGTCTTGGGTGGGATCATCGTTTCCTTCACGGGTGTCTGGGGGGGAAATAATGACCTCTGAGGAGACATAACCAAACTCATCGAGACATTGTTTATATTTAAGGGCCGTCCGTTTATTGGGGGCGACTAATTGGGCTTTAAACCCTGTATTTTGCCAAAATTCTCGATAATGTTCGCTAATATCGAAGGCGCGGCTATAAATAACCTGTTCCGCTTGATTTAGTTGACTGATACGGCTATATTTTCGTTTTAAGTCTGCTTTTTGTGCTTCGTTGAGTCCCTGACAATATCGTTCAAACCAAACATCGAGGGGTCTTTTATTAACCTCTTGTTCAGTATAACGACCTTCATAGACCAAGGGAACCACGGCCCCGTCTTTCACTGCTTGGTCTATAGTATATTCTGTCCCTGGTATCAGTCCCCCAAACTGACTAAAGGTATTCTTTTCCGTTTTCATCAAGGGAGTCCCCGTAAACCCCAAATAACACCCATTGGGGAAGACTTGACGCATCTTCGGATGGAAACTTTGACCATGTTGCGATCGGTGACTTTCATCCACTAGAACAAATATATTATCGGATGGGTCTTGGAAGTTACGAATATTAACAGCAGAGGCAAACTTATTAATAATAGTGGTGATAATACTGGCTTTGTTTTCTTCTATTAAGTCAATTAGATGACGGCCAGATTTGGCTTTTTTGGGGTCAAGTCCACAGTTAGCAAAAGTATCTTTTAATTGAGTGTCTAAGGCTTCTCTATCGGTTACTAATATAATACGAGGGTTGATAATTTCGGGGTCTAATGCCAATGCTTTGGCCATCATCACCATTGTCAATGATTTTCCTGATCCTTGAGTTTGCCAAATAACGCCCCCTTTTCTTTTGCCATTTTCATCATATTCTTTAATGTATTTTAAGAGATTCTTAACAGTAAAATATTGCTGATAACGGGCAATTTTGCGGATACCTTGATCAAAAAGGGTAAATTGATAAATGAGTTCTAATAATCTTTGACGATAACAGAGACTATATAGGGTTAAGTCTTGGGTGGTAACTAATCTTTTGCCTTGGCTTTCCAGTTGCTCAAAATAGTCTTGACATTCGCTAAAACAGGGGGTTTCTTTAAATAGTTTATGTTTATTTTCTGGGGTTAGGGGTGTATTAATGATCGGTTCAATTTCTGATTCTTGAAATATTTTCTCTTGCCACACTGACCAAAATTTTAACTGTGTTCCTGTGGTGGCATATTTAACAGTATTTTTATTCGTAGCAATGAGTAATTGACTATAGATAAATAGTTTGGGGATATAATCATCAGTTTGGTTACGAATCATCTGGGAAATGCCCTCTTTAACTTCTATTTTTGGGGCTTTACATTCAATAACCACTAAGGGAATACCATTAACAAAGAGAACAATATCAGGGCGGATAGTTTCGTTAAAAGATGTCCTTTCTACGGTGTACTCTGCGGTGACATGAAACTGATTATTTTCCCAGTTTTTCCAGTCAATATAATTTAGGGTATAGCTTTTACTATTCCCGTCTATGGTTTGTTTTAAACTGGTTCCCAAGGTAATTAAATCATAAATTTCTTGGTTGTTGCTGAGTAGGTTATTATAGGGTACATTTTTTATTTTTTCGAGTCCAGATTTTATATTGTCTTCACTAAATAGATAGTCTTTCCCTTTGTAGTTAATACGATTAATTTCTTTTAGTTTTTTGGTTAAAATATGCTCTAAAATAACGTTACTTGTCTTATTATCTCGTTCTTCTAATGCTTGACGTGGGGGTAGATATTCATACCCCATTTGGATGAATAATTGTAAGGCAGGTATTTGGGAACTATGTTTTTCGTCTGTGTTAAATTTCATTGTCTTAACCAGTTAAAATTATTAACCTAGGGTGGACTTCCGTAAGCGTCAGCCGAACGGTTAGACGGCTATAATTTAGGGTATAACAAGAATATCATTATCCGTCGTAACCCACCAACATCTAGTTTTTTGGTGCATTACGCTACGCTAATACACCCTACAATTCTAACAATATACTGTGGTCAAACATAACATATCAGGACATAATAGTATTATGTCCCTACAAATATATCCCCGTAGGGGTTTAACACTGTTAAACCCTCTTCTTTCGGAAGTTCAGAAATTTTTTTTAATGCTGTTTCTAGTAGGTTAGTCATCTTTAACTCTCCATTCTCCTGTTAATAGTTTCTGCATTAATCCTCTTTTTTGTTTTTGTAAATGATCAATTTTTTCTTGTAATTTATATATTTCTTGATCGCAAGTAGATAGAAGATTACTGATATAAGTTTGTTCATCAAGTAAAATATTAGGAATTTTAATTTTAGATACAATAGTAGTGTTAAGATTTTTTTGTGTTCCTGGTTGTCCTTTACCTGCTAATTTTTCTGAAATATAATCAATAAAATGATAAATAAATAGTTTATTAATATTGTTATTACGAGGTCTAATTACAACAAAACCATCATGAATACAAGCTTTTATCCCGACAATTCTAGGAACTCCAATGGTAGCACATATAGACATAATTAAATCATTAGGGTTAACTTTTACGCTTTTACTTTCACCTAATTCTGATAAATATTGAGTTGTTTTTTTTAAATAAGTTTTTGATGCTGTTACATCTGAAATTCTGATCCATCCTCTTCCAGTTTTGGCGAAATATTTAGAATCTTTTATAGGTCTAGGAGATGCACCACGTCTAATATCTGCTATTTCTCCTAGTTTGATTAAATCCCATTTTTCAGATTTAAAAATATCTAATCTTAACTTTCCTTCTAATAGTTTCTGCATCAAACCCCGTTTAAGTTTCTGTTTCGCTTTAATCAGGGAATTTGTAACTGCGATCGCCTCATCCCATGTTGACAGTATTTCCGCTATTTTTTGCTGTTCTTTTAGGGGGGGAAGAGAAACATAAACATTTTGCAATATTTGAGTATTCAATGATGGCATTGTACCACCAACAGCGAGACTTCTGATCCTATGTTTAAAATATTCTTGATGAAAAAAGTAATTAAGAAATGGATAATATACGTTGCTTTTATTAGGTCTAACTCTTAATAAGCGACCTGAAAATAACCAGTTATTTTCGTGCTTTGAAATTATAGAACTTCTATCTACAGAACCCACACGACTAAAAACAATATCACCCTCTTGTAATAAATAGGAAGATAAGCGTTCTTTATCTTCATCAGATACAAAAGGAAGATTTTGATAGGTAATTCCTTGTTCTGAAAGATGTTCAACAGTTATGATAGGAGTCCCACTATCTTTATAGTCACTGTGATGTAGAAGACTACCAAACGGTCCAGTTTTGATAGATGCAATTTCTTTTAATTTTAAATGTTTCCAATCATTTTTTACCATTAAAATTCCACAGAAACAATTAAAATTGGACGACGATACCCTGTTCACTTCCTATCGGTTGAGGTAAATTTGCCCACCAGATTTCTCCTCTATACATTACCATTCTTCTGAACCAATAGAATAAAATTGCATAGCTGCGACTGTTTCATCTAACCCACTTTCCTGATGAGAATACACCTCATTTAACGCATCTGTTACAGTTTTTGAAGGATAAGACTGAAGAAAATTACTAATCGCTTGTGTATAAAGTTCGCTGCGACTAATACCAAGTTTTTGCGCTAATTCTTCCGCCTTATTAAACACCTCATCAGGAATAGAAATTGCTGTTTTCATATTGTTCTCCTAGACTCTATTTTTTATTTTAAAGCAAGGTGGGCATTGCATCGGCCTACACCCCATCTTACAATCATCCCATCCGTAGGGGCGAACGGCCGTTCGCCCCTACAAAACCCCTAATTCCTTGAGATAATCCCTCATTTTACCCCTTACTTCCCCTAACTGATCCTCCAAACTCTCAATTTCTCTCTGTACCTTCTTTAAATCAATTTCTTCCTCCTCCTCAAAGGTATCTACATAACGAGGAATATTCAAATTAAAGTCATTTTCCTCGATCTCCTCAAACGTCGCTACATGGGCATATTTATCCACATCTTGCCAGTTTAGATAAGTTTCGACGATTTTCTCCACATGACTATCTAATAATAAGTTTTGATTTTTCCCACTCTGAAATTCGCTACTAGCATCAATAAACATCACCTCCTGGCAACCTTCCCTAACCCCTCCCTCCTCACGGGAACGGTCAAAAACAAGCACAGCAACGGGAATTGAGGTACTAGGAAACAAATTCGGCGGTAAACCTATCACAGCATCTAATAGATTCTCCTCAATCAGTTTTTTGCGGATTCTCCCCTCACTAGATCCCCGAAATAACACCCCATGAGGGGCAATAACCACCACTCGGCCCTCTTTCGGCAATGCAACCTCGATCATATGGGTAATAAAACCATAGTCTCCCTTAGTTTTTGGGGGAATACCACGCCAAAATCGGTTAAAAACATCATTTTTCGCCTCTTCTGCCCCCCACTTATCCAAAGAAAAAGGAGGGTTAGCTACAACCACATCAAATTTAAGTAAATTAGTGGGATTATCCGTCAAAGTTGGACTATTTAGGGTGTCACACCAGTCTATTCTCGCCCCATCTTGCCCATGCAGAAACATATTCATCCTAGCTAATGCCCAGGTACTGCCATTTACCTCTTGGCCAAACAAAGCATAATTATGATCCGGTATTTCATCGGCTACCTTAATTAATAGAGAACCGGAACCACAGGCCGGATCACAAATTCTGTCACCAGACTCTGCTTTTGCTAATTTTGCCACTAATTTCGAGATTTGTGCTGGTGTGAAGAACTCTCCCGCCTTTTTACCTGCCCCTGTTGCGAATCGCTCAATCAGATAAATATAAGCATTGCCGATAATATCCTCATCTACCCGTGAGGGACGTAAATCTAACTTACTATTATTGAAATCTTCCAGTAAATTCTTTAATCTTCGGTTCCTATCTTTCGTTTTTCCTAGATTTGCTTCTGAATTAAAGTCAATATTACGAAATACACCATTTAACTTTGATTTATTATTGGGATGTTCTTCGATCGCTTCTAACGCTATATTAATCAACTCTCCAATATTATCGGCATTGCGTTGGTTATAAAGATCGTAAAAACTCGCTCCTTCTGGCAAAACAAAGCGTTCTCGCTCCATTCGTCGCAAAATTCGCTCTTTATTGTCCCCATACTCTTCTTGATACCGTTGATAATGGTCTTGCCAAATATCGCTAATATATTTAAGGAACAGCATCACCAAAATATAATTTTTGTATTCAGAGGGATCAACGATTCCCCGAAAGGTATCGCAAGCATTCCAACAAATACTATTGATTTCTTCTTGTTTTACTTTTTTTTGTGTAATTTCCATTTAATTTATCTCTCCTTGTGCAATTTTCCACAATAACTTATCGGTTAATTTTTGTTTTTTGTGAGCCATATCTTGGATAATTTGTTGTTCTTTAAGGTTTAATTCCTGTATTTCTAAAATTAACTGTTGTTTACTCAACGGGGGTAAGGTTATATTCAATTTACCTAAGTCTTCCTTACTAATCATCAGTAGACTGGTTCCCTTAGCAAACCGACTAATTTCGTACTGAGTACGAGGATGGTTAAGATACCAAGTTAAATAAGCAGGGTTAACTAGGGTTGAGTGGGGACGAATGACGGTTAAAGGAGTCGCAGAGATAACCCCATCGGGAGGGTTAGAAACCATAGCAACTTTATTAGTAACACCTCGTGAACAAAACAAAATATCATTATGCTTGAGTAAATGACGATTATCTAAGTTATTTATCTCCACTGTTTCTAAATTATGCCAATTAATGACGTTATTTTCATCAATATCACTCATATAAATAACTTTGATCTCCCTCTGACTGTTGGCTTTTTCCTGAGACTTTAGAGGATAACCAGTTTTAATCGTTGCAATCTCTTTTAATCGCTTACTTTCATAAGATTTACTCTCATTTTCTTCGTCTTTTTTCTGCTTATTCATTATGATTATCTATTTTAAATCCCTCTTGTTAAAATTAACTTAATAAGGTGGGCAATGCCCACCCTACGATAAATTACAGCATAATCACCTTATTTACAGCCATTCAGCCGTTCCTGTTGCCATATCCTCCATTTTATGGGAACAAACATGGGCAACCGGACACCATTGACATTCCCGATAACTGGGAGTAGGTAAGGGAATTGTGGTAGATTTCAGCATTTTGACTAAGTTTCTCGCTCTTGCTCTGAATTCCTCCGTAATTTCTTCAGGGAAAATCACAACAGGGGAATAATTGTCATAAATGACTTTTCCTAGAGGAATTTTAGTGATTCCATGCAGTTTTACCGATACTATCAAAGCCATATAGAGTTTTACTTGTTCTTGGTCACAAGCCCTCGGTTTTCCTGTTTTATTGTCAATGATGATCACGTCATCCCCTTTGATAGCGATAATATCAGGGGTTCCTGAGATGACAGCATTGCCACTATTAACCCAAAAACTGTTAGCGTTTTCGATATGAACTTGATAACCTTGAGAAATCAAGAGTTTAACTGTTCTTTCGATGGCTGCTTGATGTTTACTCTTGTAAGCTAAGAGATCAAAATCTCTATCTGTTTTCGGAATTTTATAATTAGCTTGCAGATGCAAAGAATAGTCACAATGTCTATCTCCAGCTAATGCTTTGGCTAACCAACTGGGATGAATGAAGGTTTTCCCTCGATGGGAAAGCTTTTTTTCAGGTCGATTGTTTGTCATAATTAAGGTAAGAATTGTAATTGAGTCCCATTAGAGGACTTTTTTTGTCTGCGTGTTGCAAATTGTAATTGAGTTACTCTCGTAATTCTATACAAGTCCCCCTTTAATGTCAAGATTTTTCTTTGTAATCGGGTTACAAACTTAGAAATCATTTTACTCCTACTCTTTTATCGAAATTGTCAACAGTACAAATTCTTGCCAAACTTCCCACACTCCCCACCCTCAACTACACCGTTGATATCGCATTCCTGGCAACTGAGTAATTAAACCTTCTAACTCTAGTTGTAATAACCCTCCTGAGACTTGGGCAGTGGGTAAACCAGCTTTTTCTACAATGACATCAAACGGGGTTGCTTCCGTCGAAATCGCTTGAAATATCTTTAATAACTCAGGGTCTAACTTCGGTAAAGATTCCTTTTTTTCAACCTCAAATAATGATAATTGTTGAGGCTGTTGATCTAATGCAGGAATAGCCCCTAACATTTCTAATAACTCATCCTCAGTAACGATCATTTCTGCCCCTTGATGAATGAGTCGTAAACAGCCTCTGGCTTGGGCAACTTCTGGAGAGTTAGGCAAGGTATAAACATCTCTGCAAAACTCGTTAGCGTATTTGGCTGTAATTAACGCCCCCGACTTCTCCGGCGCTTCCATCACCAAAATGGCCCGACTCAACCCGGCGATAATGCGATTTCTCGCAGGAAAATGACGACGATCGCCTGGAGTCCCGGCTGGATATTCACTAATAATTAAACCCCGTTTTTGTAAGTCTCGATGCAACTGTCGGTGATGCGTGGGATAAACCCGATCCACCCCCGTTCCCAACACGGCGATGGTCCTGCCGCCGGCTTCTAAACAAGCTTGATGGGCAACCCCATCGATCCCGGCCGCCATTCCTGAAACCACCGTAAACCCATGTTTAACTAATGCGATCGCAATGTTACGAGTCCAACGACGACCATGATCCGTAGGGTAACGAGTCCCCACAATACCCACTAACGGCCTATGTCCTTGATTTTCCAATAAATTTACCTGTCCCTGATAATAAAGTAGAGGGGGAGGGCTAGGAATTTCTAATAATAAACGGGGATAATTATCTTGGTTGGGAGTCCAAAATTGAGGATTTTTTGCTAGATGTTTCTTAAGTAATTCTAAAGGGTTAATCTGCCCTCGCTGTTGTTTAATGGTATTGAGTAATTTTGCTCCGATTCCTTCTACTTGCCCTAACTCAGTGGCAGACGCATTCCAAGCCGTTTCTAAGCTGCCAAACTGTTGCCATACCCGTTTTAATAGGATTGGCCCAACTCCCGGTATTTTCGACCAAGCTAACCAATAAGCTGACTCGTTTTGCAAGGGTTTCTCCTGACAATTTACTTTTAGGATTTAATATCATTAAACCCATAGCTATTATTTCCAAAAATTCAAGATTCTAAGACGCTAGTTTATGACTTACATAGCGATTTAAACTGACATTTTCTTCTGCTGCTTCTATAGCTAGTTTACGGTGAAGTTCCGGGGTGATACGTACCTGAAATTTTCCACTATAGCTTTTTTCGGCAATGGGTTCTGGAACTTTTTCCCCATTCGCTTCCATGTCCGCTACAATTTCTTTTACTAAGTTTGTAATCCCTTCAAGGGCAGCATAACGATCTTCATGAAGATAGGATAAGCTAGGATATTCAACACATAGTCCTACGAATTCTTCGTCTTCAACTGACCAAGTAACTCTATAGCAATAGTGATTATGGTTAACCATCTTTCATTCCCTCGATTTTTTCAATAGCAGCTAAAACTTGCTTGACTTGATAAGGTTTGCCTTTTCCGTTTTTTTCTTGAATGTTGACACGGGGATCTCCAGGCCAGGGTGTTTTATAGATACAGTGACTTGTTCCTTGCTGTCTGGGTTCTCCAAAATAATGATTACAAACCTTGACTAAATCGGTAAATTTGACATTCTTTGGATTATTCCTTAAGCGTTCAACAAGTTTGTTGATTTGTGCCATACCCTTTTTTCTAATTTTAGTATCACTATTGATACTATGTCAACCTTTTTAGTTTTTACATAATTAGAATTAAGCTCAAAAGCTAAACTGAATAATAACGAGTTATAATTTTTCGATAAGCTAATGATAACAACGACTGCCCCAAAAATTTTAGCCCTCGATTTTGATGGAGTCATTTGTAACGGTTTAAAGGAATATTTTCAGACCACCCTCAGAACCTATCAAAAAATATGGTCAGATCATTCTCAAAACAATTTACAAACTTGGGCAGATTCTTTTTATCAGTTACGTCCCGTCATTGAAACCGGTTGGGAAATGCCTATTTTATTAAGAGCATTAGTATTAGAATATGACAAAGACAATATAGAAAGTAATTGGCATCAGATTTGTTCTGAAATTGTTGAAAAAGAAAACTTAAATAAACAACAAGTCATGTCAGAATTGGATGGGGTTAGAGATCATTGGATTAAAAGTGATTTAGATAACTGGTTAGCCTTACATGAATTTTATCCAGGGGTATTAGAAAAATTAGGTCAACTGTTAGACTCTTCTCCCCTTTTATATATTGTTACAACCAAAGAAGGAAGATTTGTTAAACAACTGCTAAAACAGCAAAATTTATCTTTTCCTGAAGGGCATATTTTTGGCAAGGAAGTTAAACAACCCAAGTATGAAACCTTACGACAAATTTTAAAAGATAATCAAGAAAGTCCTAATAATTTATGGTTTATTGAAGACTTATTGAAAACTTTAAAAACTGTACAAACCCAATCCGATTTAAGGGAAGTTAAATTATTTTTAGCTGACTGGGGTTATAATACCTCAAAAACCCATGAAATAGTCAAGGAAGATAATACTATTTCTTTACTTTCTTTAGAGAAATTTTCTCAAGATTTTTCTCAGTGGATTCATTTTTAGTTTCATAATTAGAACTATAAATAGTCTGTTAACTAACTAATAATAGGTGATTATATCCTCTTGGAATTTTTGCGATCGCTTAAATTGATGATGCCATTAATAATAAAATTAACTTGAATTACTATCAATAAGACTTGATGGTTACAGTGAATTTTAAATAGTTTGAATGCTATTATAGCTAACCGGTTATAATCTATAACAATAAGTATGTCTTAGGTTAGAGAAAAGTCAAAAATTCTTGATGTCAAAAATGATATATCTAACTTTTGACCCAGGGCTTTTTTTTTGAAATTTATTATTGTTATTAATAGCTAATAAATAAAGATTTCAGGAAATAGAAGTAATGTTTTTTCATAAGAAGGAATTAATCGCTAAATCGGTCAATGTTAAAGACCCAAATCCTCGTTTTGCTCAATTGCTACTAGAACAATTTGGCGGTGCCACCGGCGAACTTTCTGCAGCTTTACAATATTGGGTACAGTCATTTCATGTCGAAGATGCTGGTATCAAAGATATGTTACAAGACATTGCTGTAGAAGAATTTAGTCACTTAGAAATGATCGGAAAATTGATTGAAGTTCATACAAAAAATGTCGATCAAACCGATGCTTTCAAAAGCACTTTGTTTGCTGTCAGAGGTGTGGGTCCCCACTTTCTCGATTCTCAAGGTTCCGCTTGGAATGCTAATTATCTCAATGAAGGTGGTGATGTTGTTCGTGATTTACGTGCTAATATTGCAGCCGAAGCCGGTGCGCGTCAAACCTATGAATCCCTCATTAAACTAGCTCCAGACCAGGAAACAAAAGATACTCTGGTTCATTTGCTAACTCGTGAAATTTCCCATACCAAAATGTTCATGGAAGCACTTAATTCATTAGGGAAACTCACTGATCCTTTCTTTGGAGATATTCAGCCCGATGAAACCGTAGACCTCTACTATAACTTATCGAGTGATGGTGACCAAGACAAGCGAGGCCCTTGGAACTCTGATGAAAATTTCCATTATATTGCTAATCCGGTAGCCGAAAAAGAATAGTTAAACGCCATAGTTCTGATAGGGGGCAACTTCTTTGTTGAAGAGGTAAATGTGTTGAACTTTCGAGGGTATAATCGATTTGATTTACCCTCAGTTTTATTACTTTTAAAAAAGATTATCATCTATCTTTTTGAGACTCCCTTATATATAACAAAAACTTATTGAAAACTACAATAACAAAGAAAATAAAAATATTTGCCCCTCTTTACATTCCTTAATGTGTGAGAATTATTATCAATAACTCACGAGTTTACGGGCTTGTGGTATGATCATAAAGACTGATAATCAAGGCGTAGTATGTCAACTGTTAAAAATAGTCGAGATATTCCCAGTCTTACGTTGCTTGATCCTAAAACACATCTCAAAATCAAGGTGATTCAAGAAAAAATAGCAACTTTTTTGAGCAAATGTACTAAACAAGAGTAAACCATTGTAAAGCTGCTCTTGACAAAAAGACCAAAATAACAGTTGTAAGTCTTAAATAGGATTAAAAGATTTGTTTAAGTATCCGTTGAATATTTATGCTAAAATCCCCTTTATTTTCTTAGTAATGGTCATCCGAGGAACATGATGAATTGTTTTTCTCATAAAAATTTCTCCTACTTCTTAGGACTTTATTTATTAACAGTGACTAACTTATTAGCCTTTAATATTAAACCCAGTAATGGAGCAACTTGTACAGCGTTTCCTGTGGTTGGTGGGGAAACAAAAGATGAAACCGAGGTCACTAAAACCGTTTCTCAACCCGGTCTTTCTATTCCTGTTATCGGTCCTGCCAGTGTGGGGGTAAATAATAACTGGAATACGGATTTTTCTATTATCCCTCTCAAACAATATAAACAATATATTATTACTTTTCTACCAAAAGATGAAGGAGAATATAAAGTACGAGGTTATCTGAAATATAATGATAATACTGCCGATGAAATTTATAACGAAAATAAAACGTTTACCCCTGGGGAACCCATAGAAATAAAAGGAGTTCCCAAAGCGGATAATATACCCATTCAAGTTAATTTATTTGTTGGTGATCCCATTTCCATGGGAAAAACTTATACAGTTTCAGTGAAAGGTTGTATTTAGAATTTTAAAAAATATTTTAAAGACTTTCTCTATTCTGATGATAATTACGCCAAACTAACACAGGACATTGAGCTAAACGAACCACTTTTTCAGTGACCGAACCCAATAAAAAACGATTTAACCCCGTGCGTCCATGGGAAGCAATGACAATCAAATCGATGTTATTTTGTTTAGCATAATCAACAATTTCTAAACTCGGATTTCCTATTTTAATCACTAAGGTTAAATTATTAACTAAAGATTTAGGATAACGTTCATAAAAGTTATTTTTAACATTACTTTGACGAGTGTCATCGTTTAACGTTGACCAAATGACACCCGGATCAACGGATTCTAAAGGCAATAAAACATGAATCACCGTTATTTTATTCGGGTCTTTAATATAGTTTAACGTTTCATCAAGGGCATTAAAAGAGTCTTGAGAAAAATCAATGGGAACCAAAATGCGATCGCCAACAAATAAACTCATAGTAAACTATTAAAGCAGTGACCAGTTACCAGTTATTGGTCAGATGGATAATGAATGACAATCAAACTAACTCAATGAATCCTTTAAGTGTAGCACCGATGATGGATTATACCGATCGCCATTTTCGCTACTTGATGCGACAAATAACCCGTCATACCTTACTGTATACAGAAATGATTGTCAGCGCAGCCATTATACACGGCGATCGCCCGAAACTATTAGACTTTTCCCCCGAAGAAAAACCCCTATCCTTGCAACTAGGAGGAGATAACCCCCAAGAATTAGCCCAATGTGCCATCATTGCCGAAGATTGGGGTTATGATGAAGTTAATTTAAATGTGGGTTGTCCAAGCGATCGCGTTCAAAGTGGGCATTTTGGGGCCTGTTTAATGGCTAACCCTGAATTAGTGGCCCAATGTGTTGAGACAATGCAACAAGGGGTTACGATTCCTGTTACCGTTAAGCATCGAATTGGGATTGATCACCACGATAGTTATGAAGACATGGCCCGCTTTGTCAAGGTG
This sequence comes from Cyanothece sp. BG0011, assembly GCF_003013815.1. Classification (GTDB taxonomy): domain Bacteria; phylum Cyanobacteriota; class Cyanobacteriia; order Cyanobacteriales; family Microcystaceae; genus Crocosphaera. Next base: position 46,328 of record NZ_PRLH01000139.1, read on the forward strand.
GTTTCTGAAGCAGGATGTCAACACTTTACCGTACACGCAAGAAAAGCCTGGTTAAAAGGCTTAAGTCCCAAAGAAAACCGAAATATTCCCCCCTTAAGATACGACGACGTTTATCGTCTCAAACAAGAATTTCCTCAGCTTTTCATTGAGATTAATGGAGGAATTACGAATCTTGAACAAGTCCAACATCATTTAAACTTAGTTGATGCTGTGATGATTGGCAGGGCTGCTTATGATAATCCTTATTTATTTGCTACGGTTGATCGAGATATTTATCAGGATAATGTAACACAGTTAACTCGCCATGAAATCATCGAAAAAATGTTACCTTATATCGATGATTGGGTCAGTCGTGGCCATAAACTCCATAAAATTAGTCGACATTTATTAGCTATTTTTTCAGGTATTCCAGGGACAAAAGCGTGGAAACGACATATTAGCGAAAATGCTCATTTACCCGGTGCAGACTCAAAAGTGATTGTTGAAGCGTTGAAGAAAGTTCCAGATAGGGAGTCAGGAGTCGGAAATTGGGGAGAATTACAACCAATTGCCACGGAATAAAAGACAAAAATGGGTAGGGGCATAATATATTATGCCCCTACATCCTATGCCATCAACTCCCAAACTACTGTATGACAAACTCTGCCAAACTACAGTAAACTTTAGACAAATTATCTGTTCCCTGTTGCCTTTAACCGGTCATAACTCCTAACTCTTATTTTTACCCCGTTTTAATCGTCGAAAACTTCCCATCAAACCCACTGTCATCAATCCTAAAATAGCATTAGGTTCAGGAACTTGAGAAACACTAAAAACACTGGTTGTTCCACTAATCTCATTAGCAACCACTAATAAAGGTGAATTAGTGGGACTGTCTTCTGGGTTAATAAATAACACCCCTTCGGGCCCCAAGTCTCCGACAGCAGAAGTCATGACATCCTGGGTAAAGTCTCGATTATTGGTATAGCTAACAAAAGAGGGATTGTTAGGATCGGTGATGTTATAAATCATAATACCCCCAATTCTTTCTAAGCCAATAAAGGCATAGATTTGATCCCCTATTCTTCCAATGGTTACCGCTTCGGGTTCGGGACCTTTATCATCACTGCGATTATCAAAGGTATTGTTACTATTACTCGCATTGAAATATTCAGGTAACAGTTGAGCTAATAACACCTCAAATTGATTGCCACTATCGAAAACTAAATTACCGTTTTCATCCCAAATACTAAAAGAACGGGCCCCATAGGAATAAAGTTCATCAAAGTCACCGTCGTCATCTGTATCCCCTAAGGTGGTGGTAATGTTTAAACGACCTAAAGCTGAGTTTTGCTGAAGTTCAGTTGCATTGGGAAAAGCTACGGGATCGAGAATAACATCTGCAACTCTGGCCTCTTCACTAAATCCAGGATAATCCCTTGAGTCTCCTTCATTGGCCGTGACAATATAGGTTTGACCACCAACCGTATAAGAAGCGATCGCATCGGGTTGATACATTCCCTTGAGATTATTATAGGTTTGAAGATTAATCGCTCCATCTTCGTTACTCGCATCCAAAGAATTACCCGATAAAGAATGATCTTTGAACCCCAGGGGAATAATATCGGTAAATGTTGCACTGGGGATGTCTAAAACACCTAGAGCATTATTTTCTTGTAACGCTACCCAGGCCCTGGTTGAATCCTCTGAAATGGTAATATATTCGGGTTCTAAGTCTCGCGCTACAGTAGCACCGGGTCCAAAAATACGAACCCCTGCATCAATTAATTGCTGTTGACTAGCATTAAATGCTTGGAAACCGGCTGTAATGACATTCGATTGACTGAGAGAACCAATGCCACCACTAATATCAATAATACTTACCGAACCTTCTGGATCGATTGTATAATCATCGTTAGGTTCCCCTTCATTGGCCACTAAAACCTTGCTCCCATCAGGGGTAAAGTCTAACATATCCGGTAAAGCACCCACCATGACACTGTTTAAAAAGAGTCCATCGGTGTCATAAAAAGACACCATTCCTGGGTCGGTTTTGATAGTTGCTTGTTCGGCTACGGCCACAACACCATTTTTCACTGCTACACTATTAACCCCTCCTCCCGTTAAACTGATGGGGGATAAAGCGATTGGATTTCTCGGATTATTAATATCTAAAACCGTTATTTCATTAGCAAATCCATTGACGACAAATACCCGACGACTAATCGGATCATAGGCGGGGATTTCTGCTGCACCTTCATCAAAAATGCCGGTTTGATGGGTTCCTAAAAGATTTAAAGAGAGTTTCATCCCCTGTGCAGATTGGGAAAAGGTGAAGAATGAGCCGATAATAATCGATGGGGTGATTAGGGTTTGTAGATTTTTAAAAAGAGTCATGAGAACAAATAACAGTTCATTTTTTAATGATTTCTCGTTATTTATAACAGAATCTTCTCAATAAATCTTTCTTCCTTTAATAACCTTCCGTTAATCTCAAATTAACCTTCAAGTAAAGGCAACAGGCAAGGGTTCTCCCCCTAACAAAAGGGGAAGTTAGAGGGGGTGGCAACAGGCAACAGTTTTAATCTTCCTCTGCTCCCTACTCCCTCTGCTCATAAGATTCTTACCGAGCGATCGCTAATTGTGGCATTAAACGATTCAAAACTTGTTTTAATACCATCGCAGTCCAATCGATATCTTCTCGGGTTGTGTGCCGTCCCAAGGTTAAGCGAATCCCTTTGAGGGCTTCTTGTGGAGAGTAACCCATGGCTAATAAAATAGGACTGGGACTTAATTTACCACTATGACAAGCTGAACCGGCACTAATGGCAATCCCTGCTAAATTCATTTGACGGACAATCATTTTACCGGTTATTTTTTCGGTTTCCATCGTTCCGAAGGGATCGTGAACGATGAAACTAACATGATGAGGAAGCCGGTATAATCTATCCCCTGTGGGAATGACATAAGGACAATCGGCCATTAAATCAAAGAGGCGATCGCGTAATCCCATTAAGCGATCGCTTTCGGTGGCCATTTCCTTGGCCGCTAATTGGGCCGCCAGTCCAAATCCCCCAATCACCGCTACGGCTTGGGTTCCTGAGCGTTTTTTGCTTTCTTGGCCCCCTCCCAAAAGGATCGGATCAATGTTGACTCCTGGACGCACATATAAAGCGCCGGCTCCTTGAATTCCGTAAATTTTATGTGCGGAGATGGATAATAAATCAATGGGGAGTCGTTGCACATCAATGGGTAGTCTTCCTGCGGTTTGTACGGCATCGGTATGAAAGAGAATGTTATGATCCTGGGCAATGTTGGCCAATTCTTCAATGGGTTGTACCGTTCCCACTTCACTTTGACCATAAATAATGGATATCAGCACCGTATTAGAGCGAATCGCCGCTTTTAAGTCCAGAGGATTGGTTCTACCTTGACGATCCACTGGTAAACGGGTTATCTCCCATCCTTGTGCTTCTAAACCCCTCACCGGTTCACTAATGGCCGGATGTTCAAGACTAGAAATAATTAAATGTTGAGGTGTGCTATATTGTCTTGTGATACCGAAGATAGCCAAATTATCCGCTTCAGTTCCCCCTGATGTGAAGAGAATGGACTCAGGATTACTCGCATTTATTAAAGAAGCCACTTGCACTCTAGCCATTTCTATTACCATAGCAGCCCGTTGTCCCCACTGATGCAGACTAGAAGGGTTACCCCATTGCTCTGTTAACAAGGTATTAACGTAAGCAACGACCTCTGAACGAGGGGGAGTGGTGGCACTATAATCTAAGTAAATTTGCATTATGGTATAAAAAGAGTGTTCGGATCAGGCAGTGGGTAATCTCTAAAAATAGACAATTGAAGCAATCTATCTTAATGCCCTGGCTTACATACATTATAATCTTCGTGGGAAACAACCGCTTCGGGGGTTAAAAAATTGCCATGATCCCGACAAATTAAGCGATAATGTCGGGTTACCGGAATGCTAATAATAAAGCGATCATGTCGTAGTCGTTTTCCGCGAAAAAGGCGATAATCTTGCTGATTAGCCAGTGCTTTGAGAATTTGACGGGCTTTAAGCACTACATTTTTGGGAAAGGGTCTTAAATCGATAGGATCTTTCTTAAAAGTTTCTTCCCAAGCATTTTTCTGTTGTTGTTTTTGTTGGATGGCCGTTTGTTCTTGGGCGCAACGATGACAAATTTTGCCATACCCTTTATGACCACAGGGAAACTTTTTTTTTCGTCTCGACATAATAACCTATTATCGATAAAATGCTTGCGATCGTGCCATATATCTAGAATACAGGCTGAGATGATCCCCTCGCAAAATAACTTGAGAAAACGCAACAACTTGAACTTAATCTTCTCGATGAATACGAAAGAACTAAACGCAAGGGATCAAAAAATCAATTTCCATTCAGTCATGAATCATAGTATTTATAGGACTCACCAGGTAAAGATCCAGTTAAAGGCTCTCCCACTTCTTAAAACTTAAGAAAATTCTTGACGACTCTCAAAAAGTGATTGCACAATGAAGATAGTGGTGAGGACGATTGTGAGACTTCTGTACATCCGAATTAATGTAAAAGTTCTAGGAGAACAGAGGAGCTTATATAAGAGTAATCGCTCATTATTTCTGACTTTTAAATAAGCTTTTATATAAGCATAAATTAAACATAAGAATAGTATGTTGAATCAACTCATTAGTCAGCTTCTTTTCTTATTAAGTAAGCTCATCTATTAGAAAAAATCGCCTTTTTGGGTGATGTCGTTCTGTTTTTTGGCAGCTATAGTCAAGATAAATAAACTAGCAGTTTAGGGATTTTTAAGAGACAAAATTATGTTATTTAATCAATCATTTTTATCCATACTAACGCCTCTTTCTTTATTGTCATTGAGTGTCATTTCTGGTTTAGGTATTTTCAACAGTCAATCAGTGCTTGCCAGTGATAAAGAGATCGATGGAAATCAAAAAGAATTAGTAACACAAACGGTAACCAGAAATCAGCTACCTAACGGGACTTATCTATATGGCAGTTCCCCTCAAGCCGATGAAATTGGACAAGAATATATGGTGTTTCAAGTCCATCAGGGGGAAATTAAGGGGGCTTTATATATGCCACATTCAGAGTTTAATTGCTTTACAGGAACCTTTGAGGGCAATCAAATGAGAATGTCTGTGGTTGACCCCTATGATGGCACTCATCACGATTACTCGGTGGCTTTGCAAGTTCCTTCTACAGTGGCGAGTAATGGTCAATGGCCTCATGTTGGTCTACAGGGGTTTTATCGTCTGGATGAGATTAGTTTGAGTGATCAAAAAATTCTTGACACTTGTTCCTCATAGAAATTACTGATTAATCTCAACTAAAACTTTCAAAATGCCTCGTTTTTGTGCGGTTTCAAAGGCTTCAAGTCCTTTATTTAGGGGATAACGCCCATGTATTAAAGGCTTAACGTCCACTTGTTCTTGTTCTAATAATTGTAAAGCGGGAGCAAACGGACCGCAACGGGAACCCATAACAGTGATTTCATCTACCACTAATGCTGAAGCATCTAGGGTTAATTTTCCTGCATAGGTACTTTTTAAAACTAAAATTCCACGGGGATAAAGTGAACGTCGAGCGAGATCAAACCCTTGAGGATTTCCAGTACATTCGACGGCAATATCAAAACTTCTCGGTGTTAGCTCTGTTTCTAACCCTGTTTGAATCCCTCTCGCAGCCAGATTGGCTAATTTTTCTCGGTGACGACCAATTACCCATAAATCACACCCAGTCAAGGCTAAGGTTTGAGCAACTAATTGACCTAATTTACCATCTCCCACCACTAACACCCGATGATTGTCATTAATAGTTATCTGTTGTTGAATTTCCAAAGCAGCGGCCAAAGGTTCAGTAAAGGTGGCCACATCGTTATTGACGTTATCAGGCACTCGGTGTAAATTGTCAATGGGTAGGGTTAAATAATCCGCAAACGCCCCATTACGGTTGACAATGCCTAAAACACTACGATTTTCGCAATGGGTAGGAGAACCCCCTGACAAAAACGACAGTGACCACAAACGGCGTTAATTTCCCCGACAACCCTTTGATTAATGAGATGTTGGGGACCCTGTTCAACCACACCGACAAATTCGTGGCCTAAAACCCCTTGATAGGGATAATAACCCCGTAATAATTCTAAATCAGTGTTACAAATACCAGCTTGTAAGACTTTGACTAACGCTTCATCTTTATTGGGTTCAGGAATGGGTAAATCGGTTTTTAATTGTAATTGTTGATTTTCTAACCAAAGTCCTTTCATAATTCTCTATTTTAAGGGGTCTCATATTGTGATGGTACAATGGAACAGCACACAATCAACAAAGGGTTATTTAATAACTGATTTTTTTTCAAGTTTACTTTACTTATGACCTCACCCCAAATTTTTGAACAGACCATTTTAATTAAAGCAAGTTCAACTATGGTTGAACGTTGCATTACCGATTTAGAATTAATGCACCGTTGGTTAAACCCGGCGTTAAAGTGTGAACCCATTCGAGAATGGAATACAGACATTGGGGGAAGAAGTCGTTTTATTATTAAAATTCCTCCCATTAATCCAACGTTAATTAGTCATGTGGTTGAACGGGAACCTGGGTTAATTGTTTGGCAATTTACTGGCTTTTTTAAAGGACGCGATCGCTGGGAATGTCAACCCATTCACAAAGGAACAAAATTAATTAATCGTTTTGAGTTTGAAATTCCTAATCCTTTAGTGAGTTGGGGGTTTAATCAATTTGCTGCTGCTTGGACTAAAAAAGATATGAAAGCACAATTAAGACGATTAAAACGGGTGGCAGAAGAGATTTATCAATTAGAATGTAGTAGTTAATTAGATCGTTCTACTGTTAAAAAAGATTCAATGGTTTTGAGTAAACTTTTTGCTAGAATAGGCTTACCTAGATAGGCATTAGCTCCTAATGTTGTTCCTTCTTGTCGATGATGTTGACCGGTACGAGAGGTAACCATGATAACAGGAATATGAGCAAAATCTGAGTGTGAACGGATAGTTTTTAGTAATTCAAAGCCATTGAGACGAGGCATTTCTATATCTGAAATAATCAGATCAATTCCCCTTTGATGCAGTTCTAATTTTTCCAGTGCTTCTTGTCCATCACGACAAAGAATAACATTAAACCCTACTTTGTCTAAGATTTTTTCGAGTAACCGTCGGGTTGCTACTGAGTCTTCTGCTATTAATATTGTCCCCTTATTAAAGGATTGTAATCTTTGTTTTTTAGCTGATAAATTAGATTTAGTTTCTGAGAAAATAGCCAAAGTTTGAGGGAGAATAACAGGAACTATTTCCCCACTGCCTAAAATGGTACATCCTAATAAGTAATTTGGGACAATAACGGTTTCATCAAAGGACTTTACTAATAGTTGTTCTTCGCTGATCAAACTATCTACCATTACCAAAAAGGGAGAAGAGACCCCTTCTAAAATAAGACCAACTTGAGATTTTACCGAAAGATCACAACGATTTTGATGAGATAATAATTCTGATAAATGTAAGACAGGGATAGATTGATCTCTCCATATTATTTGCGAAAAATCTGGATGATTCCAGACTAATTCTGATAGGGGAATGGTTTCTAAAACACTAGAGGTAGGAAGGGCAAAAAGATTATGTTGCCATTTAATTAAAAAGAGAGACATAAAGTTTAAATTGAGAGGAATATTAAGAATAAAAGTCGTTCCTTTATTCATTTCACTATTAACGTTAATGGTTCCTCTTAATTTTTGGATTTTATTACGAACAATATCTAAACCCACTCCCCTTCCTGATAATTCACTGGTAGTTTCTACTGTAGAAAAATTAGGATGAAAGATCCATTCTAAAATTGAGTCTTGGGATAATTTATCAAAGGTTAATTTTGAGGAAACTAATCCTTTTTGTTTGGCTTTTTGATACACTTTATATAAATCAATTCCTTGTCCATCATCCTTAACTATTATTTGTAACTGATGATGATCAATGCTGGCACTTAGTTCAATTTTAGCCCGTTCAGATTTACCATTAGATAATCTTTCTGATGGTGATTCAATCCCATGAGATAAGGCATTATTAATGAGGTGAGATAAGGGGGTTTGTAATTGTTCTAATAGGATTTTGTCCATTAAAACATTTTCCCCTTTAACTAATAAATCAACTAACTTTTCATATCGATTATTAAGGGATTCAATTTGAGGAAAAAATCGGTTAGCAATGGTTTTAAAGGGAACTAATCTACATTGGGTGACATTGCTATAAAGAGCATCAATATTACTATCAAATACATCTAAATTATCAGAAATATCTTGATTAATAAAATTAAGGTCAGCATAATTTTCTTGAAATTGAAGCATTAATTCTTGAAAGGTTTGTAAGCTACTATGAATTTCTGTATAGTGATCTAATTCTAAATTATCAAAAGATTCGTTAATATCATTAGAAAGAGGAGCGATCGCTAATTGATTATAAAAATTTTGTACTTGTTCTTGAATGGGATTAAGTTGACGCGAAATGTCTCGTATTTTTCGAGTAACTTGAGATAATTGTTGTTGTCTTAATCTCAATCTTTCTCTCGTTACTAACAATTCTTCTACTTCATTAGTTATGACTTCTAATCGTTCTAAAGGAATTCTTAAATTAGAGGATGATGAAAAATCCTCTTGAGAGTTAGGGAAAAAATTATTGATATTAATCTTATTTTCTTGTTGATTAAGGGATGATTTAAACTTAACTTCTGACGAGGATAAACAAGTTTTAGATTTTTTCCGTAATTCAATAATTAATGGTTGAATGATTTCTAACAAATACGCCGAAGGAACCTCATGAAATAAATCTTTTAACGGTTCAATTTTCTCAACTAACCAAGGCAATTCTAAGGTTTCTCCTAACAATAAACATTCTTGATAAAAATCAAATAAAATAGTTTCTATATTCTTAGGTAAATGATCAGAAGATAATGGTTCAATCGTCGAAAAACAACGCTCTAATTCTTTTTGGATGACTAATTGAAGTGAAGGGTTTTCTTGAGCATCTTGATGGGAAATAGCCCTTAAGTTTTGGTGTGTCGCTAACGTAGAAAAATCAGCTAAAGCTTTTAATAAATTACCATCAGCAAATATGTCTTTTTGTCCCTGGGCTTCATGTAACAACAAACTAATTTCTTTAACAGCCCATTCTAACAACTTCCAGCCTTCTTTTTTCTGCGAATGAGACTGTTTTTGGAGAATTTCTAACACATCTTCAAACCCATGAGACAATTCCATAATGCTGGATAACTGGGCAATTCCGGCTCCTCCTTTTAATGAATGGGCAGCCCTTAGTAATTCAGTAAAATCAGCTTTTTCATAACCCTTTTCTATCTCGGTTTTTAAGATAAAGATATACTCAGGGGCATCTTCATCTAAAAAGCACTGACGGGCTTCTTTAGTCATTTCAGCTAGGGTAATATCATCTAATTCAAATTTCATATTTGCCTCAGTTTATTAGTTTAATAAAAATTCAAAAAAATCTAAGATTGTAAACGAAACTGCTCGACAGATATCTGTAAAACCTTCATTTTTTCAACTAAAGTATGAAGAGAGTTAACCACATTTTCTGCTTCTGAGGAAGTCTGTTGAGAAATAAGCGCAACGTCATGTATTTTCTGATTAATTTGTTGAGACGCATGGGTTTGAGCCGTTGTATTCTGGGTAATTTGTTCTAAATAATCATCCATGTTTTCGCTAGTAAGGGCTAACCCTTGTAAAATTTCTTGGGTTTGACGAATTAACTGGGTTCCTGTAACCACTTCTGCGGTACTATTTTCCATATCTTCTAACACTAAAGAAGTGTCTTCTTGTATGGTTTCTACTAAATATTGAATGTCTTGAGTGGCTTCGGTAACTTTAGTGGCTAAACGACTAACTTCTTCAGAAACACTTTTAAACCCTTCCCCATGCTCTCCTGCTCTTGCTGCTTCAATAGACGCATTAAAAGCTAACACATTGGTTTTTTCAGAAATTGAAGAAATAATAGTAACAATTTGAGAAATTTCTTGAGACGATTCTGCTAATTTTTTCAGTTTTTTAGCGGTTCCTGCCACTGAAAAACGAATTTTTTGAATACTATTAACCGTATGATTCATAGCAATATCCCCTTCTTTTGCTTGTTGACGAGCTAATTTAGAAATATTGGCTACTTCTTGGGTTGAATCAGCGACACTTTGAATGGACTGATTAATATCAGCCACCCGTTCAAACACTTGGTTAATTTCTTGCGCTTGATTAATGGCTGCTTGGGAGAGATTTTTAACTTCTTTTTCTTTCTCTAATGCTAAAACATTGACCTCAGAGGAGACTGTTTTGACTTGAGAAACTAAACCCCGAAGACTACCAATCGTCATGTTAAACGCATCAGCAACGGACCCCACAACCCCGTCAGTAACTTCTGCTTCAACGGTTAAATTTCCTTTTTGTGCTTCTTCAATATCTAACAACATTTTTATCACTTCTTGTTGCAGGTTTTCTCTAGCTTGTCGTTGTTTTTCTGCTTCTTTTTCTTGTTGTTCGGCATAATAGGAAAGTTCAGCTTCTGAAGCGACAATACTATCAGCCATAAGATTAAAACTTGTGGCTAATTCTCCCATTTCATCATTGGCAAATTTTTCGGCTCTAACTTGACGATTTCCTGAAGAAAATTCGCTGGTTGTTTCTCTTAATTTATTAAGGGGTTTAAGAATCGCTTGTCCGAGTAATTTGGCTAAAACAATACTGACAGCAATCGTTAATAATGCAGCCATCCCTTGAAGACTTAAACTTTGTAACATTAATGTATTTAAAGCATGATGGGGGGTTCCTCTTAATAAAACACCGATGGGTTTATTTTCAAAATTAAATAATGCTTTGGCTGCTACTGTATAAGGATTATTTTTGATATTGACAACTCCTGTAATTACGTTTCCATTAGCGTCAATGGCTTTTTGTAATAATTTATTATTGGGAAGAGTTGGGTTTTCTTTGAGAATTCCATTGGCATTAAGTAATTGAGAAGTGGCTAAACTAAAGTTACCTTGATTATCATATAAATAAACTGCGCTATAACCATTATTAAAGGCTTTTAATGTATTATTAACCACGGGAGGCTTAACCACATCTCCAGAGATTAAAGCTCCTACAATTTCGGCTTTTCCGTTACGAACTGGGGTGATAGTATAACGAATCAAAAAATTAGGTTTACTGTCAGATTTAATATTCATGTCTCGGGCTAACATTTTCGCAGCGAAACTATTTTCTTGGGCTAACTCATCGTAAGGAATTATTTCAGTAAAGTTACTTTTTTCACCAGTTTTAAGGGTTTTTGTAACTAAGCCATAAGGATTAAATACAAGTTGATTTACTTTAATATTTCCTGTAGCAATGGTAATTCCATCTTTATCAACTAACGTAGCAAATTCTATTTTTTGTTTATGAATTTCATTGGCTAAAGTCGTTAAAACTTCCCCAGTTGCTTTTTTGGTTTCTGCTGCTTCAATAATACCTAAATTATTGGCTTGACTATCAAAAGTCATTTCCATCTGTTCGATTTTCGAGTTATAATTAATTTCGGCAACTTTTAACTCTGATTTTGCTTGATTTACTAATTGAAATCGCCCATTACTAATAATTAAAACTGCCCCAACACCCACTAAAGTTAAAATCGACCCAATTTCTGAAGTTAATAAAACCCCTAATTGTTTCGTTTGAATGGGTAAATCATAAAATTGTTTCAGTAATTTTTGATGTAAAGGAAGGGACTCAACTAAATTATTAGTGATAGTTGATGTTATTTTGTGTTCATCAAGATTAGCATCGTTAGAAGTGGTTTCAAGGGTAGATAAAGCTTTTTGGGCAATCCCTTTATAGGTTCCTTCTCTATCAAGTTCAATCACCTGCTGATAAAGAGAAATTGCCTGATTAATATTACCCGATTTTTCTAAATTACTGGCTTGTAATATTAAATTTAAACAAGCATTACCATCAGTATTTTCAACCATTGAATGCTCATAAGAATTTTCCTGATTAGGGTCTTGAGAAGATAAAGAATTATCATTAAAATCTAACATTTTTTTATCCATTATTGATAAGATGAGCAACTTTTTTACTATTTATTGATAGTTTTAAAAATAGTTTCTGTGTTTAAAATACCAAAAACAGTATTATCTTTTTTTACAACTTTATCTAAACAGTGTTTAAATTGTGATGCAAAATAATTAGAAGCAATATTGTCTGATTGAGTTTTTATGTTCAGAACACCTTCTATTTTTTTAACCACTAAAGCAACTTTTTTTGTTTTTCCTGAAACAGAGGATTTCACAATAATAGCTGTTAAATTTTCTTTTCTGTTCAGTAAATCCGAGTCTATTTGAAAAAATTGATCAGTATCTAAAACCCATAATAAAGCCCCTTGATAATTAGTAACCCCTAATAAGTAATTAGAAACACCAGGAATTAAACAGATATTTTCTGGAGTAATTTGTATCACGGTTCCCATGTTTTCTAGGGGTAAAGCTAAGTGGATAGATTTAGATAATTCGATTCCAAAATAGTCTTTTTTCATAATAGTTTTTATCAAGAAAGATAACGAGAAACAGCTTGAATTAACTGTTGAGGAGCGAAAGGTTTAGAAATATAATCATTACCCCCTTGACGTAATGCCCAAAAACGATCAAATTCTTCTGATTTTGAACTACAAAAAACAATAGGAATATGCCGCCATTGAGGATTTGATCTAATTTTTCTACATAGTTCTAATCCGGTTTCTTCAGGCATGATAATATCTAAAAGAATCAAGTCAGGAAAGTGATTATTTTCTAGCCATTGCCATGCTAATTTTGCACTAGAAACATTTGCTGTTATAAAACCTGCATGGGTTAATAAAGCAGAAATCAATTGTCTTTCAGCGTTAGTATCTTCTACAACTAAAATTGTTTTCATGGGACTATCTTTATGAAAAAAGTGTTTTTGAGAGTTGATGCTTTGAGTTGATTAGTGATTAAATGGAGTCGATATTACCTGAGAGTCTTCTAATGAGTTAGCTGTTTGGTTTAAGGTTAATTGTTTAATGATTTTTAGAAGTTCTTGGGGTTGGCATGGTTTCGTTAAATAATGTTCAACCCCTAGCATTTTTGCTCTAAATTTATCAACTAATCCATCTCTTCCGGTTAACATTACAATGGGAATGTTTCTTAACTTACTAGACTTTTGTAATATTCTACAAAGTTCATAACCGTTAATTTGAGGCATATTAATATCCATTAATATTACTTTGGGTTCATATCTTGCTAAAGTCGTTAAACATAAAGTGGGGTCAGTTAAACTCAAGGTTTGATATCCGATAATTTCTAATGTTTTCTGGATATGTTTTTGAACAGCGCGACTATCATCAATGCAAGCAATAATAGGCGAACTTATAGAAGATAATTTTCTTTCTTTCCTTTCAGATGTAATCGTATTTTGACTATTTACCTCAGTAACATTATCGACAAAAGGAAGAATATCAATAATATTAGATTGTAAAAGATATTGAAAATCTGCGATAAAAGTTAAGGGTAAAATCCCCCTTTCTTGAGACAATTGATAAATGGATTTTTTTTGAGCTAAATTTAATAACCAAAAAGAGATTCTAGGAACTTGTGTTTGATCTAAATTTTTTTGAGACTTCCAGAATTGATAGAAGTGATAAGTTTTACTCGAATCTAAATAGAGTCGATGAAATGGACTAAGATAATGGGATGAAACGTTTTTCCAGACTGTACTTTTGACATAAGCAGTATTCAGAATATCTTCCCGAGAAAATTTAGTAATGGGTGAGAGAATTTGCTGATTAGATGAAAATTCAATAAGAGGGTTTTCTATGGTTAAAATATGAGATAAACCTTCCTCAGTTAATTGAAAAAGTAGTCTTTTTAATTGAGACAAAGGTAAATTTTTTGACTCCCACCAGCTAGTCATAGATTCATAGTCCCCAATATTAAAAAGTAATGTAGGGGGTGAAAATTTTGGAATCAAATATTTACATAAACAACTTAATCTTTCTTTTTGTCCTACATTGGTGGTGATATAATAAATATAATTATCTTGATAATATAATTCCCAACTGATAAATTTATGTCTAGAGTCTGTTACTTTGAGACATCCTGAAGGATTATGTTGAGTCATCAGATTACATAAATGATGAACTGTTTTCGGAATTTTTTCTGGCATCGTTATAAAAAAATGTTAGAGAACAACTAATAACTTACCTATAATATAAGAATATTTATCGAGTGCCTACCTCATGAAAATTCGGTAAATTCACGTGAATAAAATTTGTCTTTTAGTGACATATGCTAATTGACAAAACTAGATAAATATGTTCAAAATAGTAGATATTTTCAAGGTTTTGTTACTTAAGTTTTACTTAATTTATTATTAATGAATACTTAACCTTAAAAGGAAGATTCAAGTCCAGCTAATTTATGTAGATAATCTTCTTCACTTTACAAGAAGCAATGAGTTATAAAATAATCAATAAAGTGTCATAACTTCCGTAATTGGTAAACGAGATTGTACCCCTAAGTTCCATGAAGAAATATGACCTTTTTTTAGGTGTTCACCAGCAGCACAAGCAATCATGGCGGCGTTATCTGTACAAAGTTTTAGAGGGGGAAAATGGACAGTTAAATTGTGTTTTGTCGCTGCTTCTTGAAGCTGTTTTCTCAGTCCACTATTAGCAGCCACACCACCCCCCACAGCAATATGACTAATGTTATAATCGAGAGCGCAGGTAATGGTTTTTTTAGTTAAAGAACGAGCAACCGTTTCTTGAAAACTAGCCGCTAAATCAGCAATGGGTAAAGGTTCGTTATTTTCTTGTTTGAGTTTTTCGACTAATCGTAAAACGGCTGTTTTTAAGCCACTAAAACTCGAATCATAAGGATGATAACCCCCCTGGGGTAAGGATACTTTTCCCTCTGGTAAAGCAAATCGTTTCGGGTTGCCTTGATGGGCTAATTTATCAATAATAGGACCCCCCGGATAGCCTAAGTTTAATAATCTGGCTACTTTGTCAAACGCTTCCCCGGCTGCATCATCGCGAGTAGTTCCTAATTGTTCATAAATACCACAATCTTTAACATGAATCAGACTGGTGTGACCCCCTGAGACTAATAAACATAAAAAAGGCGGTTTCCAATTAGGTTCACTGAGATAAGTGGCATAAATATGACCTTCTAAATGATGAATTCCTAAGAAGGGTTTTTGATGAATCATCGCTAAAGTTTTCGCTGCTGTTTCTCCTACCATTAATGCCCCAATTAATCCCGGTGCAACGGTAGCAGCAATACCATCGATATCATTCCAGGTCAAGTTTGCTGTTGTTAAGGCTTCTTCAATACAAGGATTAATGGTCAAAAGATGTTGACGGGAAGCTTCTTCAGGAACCACACCGCCATAACGTTTATGTAGGTCAATTTGGGAAGCGACAACACTACTACAAATTGTTTGATTATTAACAATAGCTACCGCAGTTTCATCGCAACTGGTTTCAATCCCTAGTATCGTTGTCATAAGCTTGTGAACTGTCTTTTTTTGTGATCTTTTTTGATTGTATCTCGTTATTTTTATCTTGAATAGTATGATGAGTGGAATTGGTGTCAAGCCACAGGGCTAAACTATTCGATAAAGTTGTTAAAGAATTAATCAGTTCAGGAGAAAGACTTTGTGAGGGTAAATCACTAGAACGAAAATGTAAATCTCTTTGAGGAAAAGGAATTTCAATTCCTTCTTCTCTAAATTTACTATCAATTTTGAAGTACAAATCACTTTTAATTTGAAATTGTTTATAAGGTTTACTAATCCAAACTAACAAATTAAAATTTAAAGAACTATCACCAAACTCCGAAAAAAAGACTTGAGGGGATGGTATGGATAAAATATCTCGGTGATTTTTAGCTGTATCAATTAAAACTTTTCTCACCGCTTCTAAATTAGAACCATAGGCAACGCCCACAGGAATTTTTAAGCGAGAAATGGGACTAGAATGACTCCAATTAATTACTTCTGATTCCAAAAAACGAGAATTGGGTAAAATAACAGAAATTTGATCCAGTGTTCTGATTTCTGTACTTCTGACGCTAATTCTTTCTACGGTTCCCATCAATTCATCCACTTCAACAAAATCTCCAACTTGTATGGGACGCTCAAAAATCAACACTAATCCACTGACAAATTCTTTCGCAATTCCTTGCAGTCCTAAACCAATTCCTACCCCTAAAACACTGGCAAAAACCGTTAAAGAACTTAAGTCTAATCCCCACACTTGTAGAACAACAATAGTTCCTAAAAATATCAGGGTATAGTTAACAATTAAAGCAGTGGTATCTTGCACCGCACGATTGAGTCCCGTGGCACTTAATAACTTAGATTTTAGGACACGGCTAACCGTACGAGTTAGGGTGATAACCCCCGCCAATAAACCAATTAAAATAAAAAAGTCAAGCACCGAATATCTTTGATTTCCTAAAGGAAAAACATCGGTAATTAAACTAACTTTTAAAATATCGATAACGAAATCATTCCATTGACGAGTTTGAGGAAATAAACGACTAATATAACCTAGGGCAACAATCCAAATGATGGCACGAATAACCGTTAATAAAACTAACAATCCCACCAACTGAAAATTAAAAGAAGATTCACTAGGGATGCCTGTTAAAGGTTGATTAGAAGTAGTGGAAATAAGGGGATTAGAATCAGTTTTTTGTGTGGTGAGCGGTTTTAACCAACGCTGCCAAACCCCTCCCAATTTCCAAGATAAAATAAAAGCTAAGAAAAGAATAGCGATCGCAATAACAATGGCTTTAATATAATACTGCACCGTTCTTTCTGATTTGGCTTTTTCAATCGCCCTAATTAAAGTATTTTTCCAAGCTTCTGCTTCTTCTTCTAAGTTTTTTCCCACGGGAACATCATTAGAGGTTACCGATAAGAAATAACTATCATTAATGGTAATAACAGGAACTTCTTGATCTTTATTAATTTCAACTGCAATAGGCTCTTCATTTTGTTCTATTATTTTGTCTAAGGTATTATTCGCTTTTTCTGCCCGTTGTTGTGCGGTATATTGTCCTGACTCACTCACATAAAACAGGGTGTTTCCTTCTAAAATAATGGGGGCGGTTGGTTTTTCTTGACCTAAAATGGGACTGACTAAACCAACAAAACCCAAAGCAACTAAAAGGGTTAAACTCCAAGCAACTAAAGTGGTTAAGAAATTTCGTTTTTTGCTCCAATAAGACATATAAACTTAATCAAAATCCGTTAAAAATTGGCTAACATTTCTATGGGTTAGTTAAAGGGTTATTCAGATCATAACTGATGAACAAAGTTTTTTTATTATCATTGGTTAAACTTCTTTGAGGAGGTTTGTATCGAGCAATACAAGAAAACAATCTTATCTATTATTACACTATTTTTACTAAGAGCAGTTTTCCTTTGCAGAGATTAAATATTAAGATGATGAGTAATTAAGGGGATTTCATATAACTAAAATATTGATACACCTAATTGAAAACTGCTATGAGGTCGACATTTTGCGATAAAATTAGAAGAGTTGATCAATCTTTGGTGACCAATACACCAAATACAACCCATTCAACCCCCCTATGTTATGTGGGGAATGCACCTGCCCATCGAATTACCCTAAACTATGGATATTAAAGAAGGCTTTGTTGGTACTGTTGGCAATACACCCCTCATTCGACTCAAAAGCTTTAGTGAAGAAACAGGCTGTAATATATTAGGCAAGGCAGAATTCCTTAATCCTGGGGGTTCTGTAAAAGATAGGGCTGCTTTATACATTATCAAAGACGCAGAAGAAAAAGGACTGCTCAAACCGGGGGGAACTGTCGTCGAAGGAACCGCCGGCAACACAGGCATCGGATTGGCACATATTTGTAATGCCAAAGGTTACAAATGCCTGATTATTATCCCCGAAACCCAGTCTCAAGAAAAAATAGACCTCTTGAGAACCTTGGGGGCCGAAGTTCGCACCGTTCCTGCCGTTCCCTACAAAGATCCTAATAATTATGTTAAAGTCTCAGGAAGAGTGGCCGAAGAATTAGACAATGCTATCTGGGCCAATCAATTCGATAATTTAGCTAACCGACAGGCCCATTATGAAACCACCGGCCCTGAAATTTGGCAACAAACCGACGGAAAAGTGGATGCTTGGGTATCGGCCACAGGAACCGGCGGAACCTACGCAGGTGGGGCATTATTTTTTAAAGAGAAAAACCCTGATATTAAATGTATTGTCGCGGACCCCATGGGAAGTGGCTTATATAGCTATGTCAAAACCGGAGAAATTAACCCTGAAGGCAGTTCTATAACCGAAGGGATAGGCAATAGTCGCATTACAGCCAATATGGAAGGGGTTCCCATTGATGATGCCATTCAAATCGACGATCATGAGGCATTACGGGTAATTTATCAGTTATTGTACCAAGATGGCTTATTTATGGGGGGGTCTGTTGGGATTAATGTGGGCGCGGCCGTTGCTTTAGCCAAAGAAATGGGGCCGGGCCATACCATTGTCACGGTTTTATGTGATGGTGGGTCCCGTTATCAGTCTCGTATTTATGATAAAGAATGGTTAGCTTCTAAGGGGTTGTCTGTTAGTTGATGGTCAATTAATTGTCGTTACCTAACTTCACTCAAATGTCAACAGAGCGCAGGATTTTAGTCTGTCAAGGCCGTTGTTGTCGTAAAGATGGTTCAAAACAACTATTAACGGCCTTCGAGTCTCAAACCCCTCCAGATGTCCAAATTACCCCTTGTGGTTGTTTGGGACAATGTGGAAACGGGCCGAATATTGTTATATTACCCGACAAAAAAATATATCAACGGGTTTCAGAAAAAGATGTCTCAGTTCTCTTTTTAACTAATAAAAATTAATTAAATCTATCACTTATAAATACAGATGGAAAATAGACCCAAAACAACCGTCATTTTAGCGATGACGGCCGATGGAAAAATTGCTGATTTTCAAGGTAATGCAGCTAGATTTAGCTCAGATATTGATCAAAACCATCTAGAAAAACAAATTTCTTTAGTGGATGGGGTTTTATTTGGTGCAGGAACCTTAAGAGCGTTTGGAACGACTAAAATGGTCAAAGATGCCGAATTATTAGCCAATCGAAAAGACAATAATAAACCCAGTCAACCTGTTCATATTGTGGTTTCCGCGTCTGGAAAAATTGCTGATAATTTACGCTTTTTTTCTCAACCGGTTCCCCATTGGTTAATGACGACAAAAAAAGGTGCAGATAATAAGACTTCACAATTTGAAAAAGTTTTGACCTGTGCTGAAATAGAAGTCGGAACAATCAACTTAGTTGAAGCCTTTAAAACGTTAAAAGAACTAGGATTAAATCATCTGGCCATTATCGGCGGTGGGAAACTGGTTGCTAATTGTTTAGAGCAGAATTTAATTGATGAATTCTGGTTAACCATTTGTCCTTATCTCTTAGGGGGAAAAACCGCACCCACCCCAGTAGAAGGGATGGGGTTTCTGTCTTCTCATGCTCAAAAATTAGAATTATTAAGCTTAGAACAAATAGAACAAGAAATCTTTTTACACTACAAAGTATTATCCATCTAGCAACATTTTAAGAAACATTTTGATAGATTTGTTGTTCTCGATTAATAAACACCTCAGCCAAGACTTGGTAGGCTTTGGCCCAAGCTGTCATCACTTCTTCTGTTGCTGCCTCTCCCAACACATCCTTAATAGCCTGTAACAAGCATTCTCCCACTATCGGATACTGTTCCGGTAAAACATGGGTTTGTACGTGACGATGAGCAATTTTATCGACCATTGCTTTTAAAGATTCTAAATCATCGATATGGGTAGCGTAACTATAAACGGCCGTCGCCAGTTTAGCCGGTTGTGTTCCATTGGCCTGTGCCGACATATCAAACTGTGCCTTCACTTCCGGATGAGTGTCAAACATAATTTCGTACATCCGAGTCGTAATTTTTTGACCGTGTTGTTTAATTACAGGAGCGGTGGATTTAACAATATCAATCGTTTTTTGACTTACTCCTTGTTTAGGTGGCAGATGTTCAGATAAAGCTAGAGTAAAAGACAAGTTTTCTTGTGCTTGCACCGCATGAGGCGCATTAGCCGCCATAAATATAAAGACTCCTGGGGTCAATGCAATCTCTTTTCCCTCTAAATTGAGATTTCCCTTACCTTCTATGACGGTTATAACCGCATTACGAGTAGAAGTATGTTCATCAATCTCTGTCCCTGCTGCTAAGCAAAATAAACTATATTGACTGTTGTTATCCTTGAGTAACACTTTACTGTTGATACCTTGGGCAGGATATTCAATTAAATCCTGTAATGTAGCGTTAAAAGAATGGTTAGCTGTCGCGACTGTCATAATTTTCTCCTTTGTTTTTTGTTGTTTATCAATTACACTCGATCTATTCCATCTCTACTGACTAATAAAAACGATATAACCGAGATTTTTTCCCTGTTGTTGAAAGCTACGACGCATCTGTAGGACTCTGTGACGGAGATTGGGTTTAGTTAAAACATTCCAGATAATTTTGACGGTTCCAAATAAACCTTCATCGTTAATCATTTGATTGAGATTCAGTAATCCCATGTTTCCGGTTTGCTGTTGCTGTAGGGTTAAACCTGCATCCCGACAAAGGTTTGACCACTGGGAAACCGTTAAAGGATTAGCGTTGACTCGAATCGATTCAGATAAGCTTTTACGCACTTGTTCGGCATTATCCCGGACAAGCATTTCATGGGAAAGAAATTTTCCCCCGGGTTTGAGACAGTTTTTAACCCCTGATAATATTTTAGCTTTTCCCACATCTGACTGCATCGTCAGTATGGCTTCAGCTAAGACATAATCAAACTTGTCTGTCATCTCATCTAAGTGAAAAATGTCTCCTTCAATAATGGTGATTTGGTCTGATAATCCCGCAGCTTTAATATTTTCCCTCGCTTTAGCCACGCTATCTGGATTTTTCTCCATTCCTACCACGCGGACTTTGTATTTTTTGGCGATTTCTATGGCACTTTCCCCAAAGCTTGCCGCTAACTCTAATAGGGTTTCTCCTGGTTGAAAATTAGCCCAAGTCAATAATTGTTCGGTTGCTGCTTTTCCTCCAGGCCGTAATATTTTTTTTCCTGCTGTTGCTAAGACTTGATGACCGGGGACGGTGGCAAAATTAACTGTAGTTGTCATGAGTTTCTCCCAACTCGATACTTTTACTGTGACATGAAATTTCTGTCCCGTCTTTGAGGTAGCTCATATTAAGCAGGGGAGTGGGGGAGTAGGGGAGCAGGGAGCAGGTTTACACTGAGCTTAGTCGAAGTGGAGTTAAAAAAATTATTTACATTTCTTAAGACAGTTCAAAACATCAAACCACTGCGTTAAGTTATGAAACGTTAACTTGACTGAGAAGCTTAAAAATTTTGTAGCTTAATATACAGAAATCTTTTTAAATCTATGAA
>NZ_PRLH01000127.1 GCF_003013815.1 Cyanothece sp. BG0011
TTTAACCGCCTTACAAGTGTCTCAGGTGACATTATTGGGGAAACTTTACGGACAGATTTTGAGTCCCTCTCAAGCTGGTGGGGTGGTAAGTGCGATCGCAGGAGGATTTTTGGCCCAGTCTATCGGACGAGAATTAATTAAGTTTATTCCAGGATTTGGTAGTATTATTGCTGCCTCTTGGGCCGGGGCTTATACTTGGGCGTTAGGAGAAGGAGCTTGTGTTTATTTTGGGGATTTAATGGGAGGGAAAAAACCCAATCCTGATAAAATTCAAGCGGTGATGAAAGAAGCGTTTAAACAAGCACAAAGTCGCTTTAAAAAAAGTTAATAGATGACTCAATAATACTGAATTTGTATTTATTTTAATAAAAAATTTCCTTGTCCCATAGCACGATAAACGTCCCGAATCATATTATAATCTTCATCTTTGGCTGGGACTAAAGTGGAACCTTGAAACTTATTTTTTAAAGCTTCAACCGATAAAATAGCTTCGATGAGTTGCTTCTGGTTTTCTAGCATTAATTGCTTAATATAATTAACAACTTCTGATTTAATATGACTACCCATAATTAACACATCATTAGGTAAAGGTTGTCCTTTAGCAAGAATGGGAAAATTAGCCTTTGATAAATTATCTTTTTCTAAAGCGGCTTGATAACGATAAGGATTCCTAGAACAAGCATCTACCCTATTTTTAATTAAAGGTATTAAACTATCGTCTCCCGACATGATAGATTTAAAATCAGTTTGAGGGTTTAAACCAGCATCCATTAACAGTTTTATTCCTCCTAAATGAGTGCTAGTTGAACCATTATGTTCAAAATCAATTGTTTTTCCTTTTAAGTCTGTTAATGATTTGATTCCACTGTCTTTACGAATAACCATCACTGTCTGATAATTCACCCGTTTTACAGCAATCACGGGAACTGCATTACTTCTTGCTTGAATGACAACATATTCAGAAGGTCCGGCCCAAACTAAATCAACTTCATGGGTATTTAAAGCTGCTGCTGCTTTGAAATAATTATTAACGGGAAAAAACTCAATGTTACTATTTAATACTTGACTTAAAACTTGTCTGAAGGGTTCGTATTTTTTTTCTAATTCTCCTATTGCCACTGCATCTGTAACAGCAAAGCGTAAGGTTTGCGGAAGAATGGCAGTAGAAGAAATGACAGGGGTTCGGTTTAATTTTCGTTTGGACATACACCCTGTCAGAAATAATAAAGCGTAAACTAATAATTTTCTTCTTTTCATATTCTGGAAATGATTAAGGTTAAGGAAGATTTTTTTGAGGGTTAAGTCCATAAGCATAATGGTGATAATCTGTTATGATCAGAAGTTATATTTATATATTTTTTTTATTGATAATCATACCTATGATAGATGACAATATAGCATTTAATCGAGTTTTAATTGATCAATAATATTTTTTTAAATAACGTCTCTTCAAGTTATATAATCGTTTCAATCCTTTTTTTATGAATTTTTAGTTTATATTTGGTCATATTCAGTTATCATCTTGACCAATACTTTACAATTTTAGTATAGAAAAATACTAATTGTCTATTCTTGGAGCTTCATTTATATAGTTATTTTTGCTATGAAATTAATTGTAATCGACCATTTATTTTGAGACATTATTTTTATGTTTGTTCCTAATCAATTAAAAAGAATCTTAAACCAGAGTAAGATTGGTGACAAAATAAAATATGGTTATGTAATTGTAATTACTATTTTTATCTTCGGAATTCTTTCAGGACTCGCTTTAGGGGATTATTATGAAAAAAAGGCTTATCATAAGTTACAATTAGCTAATCAAAAAATTCTTTTGTTATCTCAACTGCATAATCATATTTTACAAATTCGCTCCCATCCTAAAACCTTAATTGTGGTTGTTGATGATTCTATTTGGTTTGAATACGAAACAAATAAATTTATTTTAAATAGTCAAAAAATTAATCATACTTTATCAGAAATAAATTATTTTTTAGATAAAAATAATAACAGTTTAGATAATCAAGAAATAAAAAAGTTGATTAAACAATATAGATACTATTTAAATGAATATAAAAAAAATGTTCAATTTCTTTGGGAAACTATTACCCCAATTTCTACCAATAATCGTCAATTGAATAATCAAGATAGGGTGATAGAGCTTATCAAAAGCAAAGAAATGCAAACTATTGAAATTCAATTTGAAAAGCTGTCAGAGATTTTATCCTTAGTAATTAATTCTGCTCAAGAACATCAAAAAACGGCTGAGAGAGAAATGATAAAAGCAAATTTTTTAAGAATACAAATAATAGTTAGTAGTATTATTATCTCTTTGATTATTTCTACTATTTCTGCCATATATACAGGTAAAATAATTGCTTATCCCCTAGAAGAATTAACCCGTATTTCCCAACGAGTTATCCAAGAATCAAACTTTCAATTACGAACTCCAGTCACCTCTCAAGATGAAGTCGGAAAATTAGCCACTTCTATCAATCAATTAATTCAGTGGATTGATGAACATATTACAGAATTAAAAGAAGCTCGTACAACCTTAGAAAAACGAGTTGAACAGAGAACCATAGAATTACAACAAGCCCTAAGAAAATTAAAATCATTGGTTAATTTAGATGGCTTAACCCAGATTTTTAATCGTCGTTATTTTGATGAGGCTTTATACCGAGAATGGCAGAGAGGGAGACGAGAAAAATCAGAAATTTCTCTTATTATCTGCGATGTTGATTACTTTAAAATTTATAATGAAACCTATGGTCATTTAGGAGGAGATAGTTGTTTACAAACAGTCGCCCAAACCATCAGAAGACAGGTTAAACGTCCTTCTGATGTGGTAGCAAGGTACGGAGGAGAAGAATTTGTCATTCTTTTACCCAATACTGATTTAAATGGGGCATTAATATTAGCAGAAATGATTAGAAACGCCATTGAGACGATGAACATTCCCCACGAAAATTCCCTAGTGAGTGACCACGTTACCATTAGTATGGGTGTTAGTTGTAAGATTCCGAAACAAATAGAGCAATATCAAGAATTAATCAAAGAAGCGGATAATGCGCTTTATGAAGCCAAAGAGAATGGACGTAATTGTATTTGTTATTGGGTTGATTCTTCTTAGTATTTTTTATAACAAGTAGCCCTTTCACAAAGAGAAAACACTCTAGTCAAAGGGCTACCCTGAAAATCTATTCGTATAACCAAGTTTTAACTGTCGGGTCCCAACTGCTTAACTCTTTGTCATTAAACCAGAGACTAATCTCCCGTTGGGCCGTTTCAATGGCATCGGAACCATGAATTAAGTTCCGTCCCACACTAACACCAAAATCGCCCCGAATGGTTCCAGGTTCGGCCGATAAGGGGTTAGTTGCGCCGATGAGTTTCCGCGCAGAAGCTACCACACCTTCTCCTTCCCACACCATGGCAACCACAGGGGAAGAACAGATAAACTCCACTAAACTGCCAAAGAAAGGACGTTCTTTATGCACGTCATAATGTTCTTCGGCTAATTCTTTGGATACTGACATTAATTTGAGTCCCACCAGGGTAAACCCTTTGGCTTCAAAACGACTGATGACTTCACCCACCAGTCCCCGTTGTACCCCGTCGGGTTTAATCATGATAAATGTGCGTTCCACGCGCTAACTCCTTCCGATTGTTTCAACTATATAGTTTACGACTAATTCGGGTGAGGTGAACAACTTTTGTTATAGAGAGGTAAAATTATTCAAAAATTAATCATAAAATAGGGAAAAATGCAAGTATTTTTTGTATCTTTTTACTCAGTAGTTTGATTATTTTGAAACGGACTTTGCATTATTTAATGGGATGTTAACCACTGCTGTAAATCTTCTACATTTAAAAAATCGAATAAAGCAAGGGCTAAATTATCTAATTCTGTCAAAGTTAACTGTTTAACTTCTGCTTGAATGTTAGGAGAAATTTTACCTATTTTTAGATTAAGTTGACGGAGAATTAAGTTTTGTTTAGCAACTAATTCTCCTTGTAGTCTTCCTTCTTCTAAAGCTTCCTGATACACTTTGGTTTCTCTTAAATCACTCAAACTAAACATTTTTTCTATCTCCTGACGATTAACTAAGGGCAGTTTATACACTAAGATTGTCTCTATTAATTGTAAAATATTTTCCTGTTGTTTAGCATCCCTAAATTCTTCCTTTACTTTTTGAATTAACGCTTTTCCTTGTGGAATCGCTTCTTTTTCTGAGGAAATAATTAATTTTAGGGTTTTTATTCCTACTGTTTCTATTGTAGCTAATTCATCTAAATAAAAACGGCATACTCTCTCTGAGTTTAATAATTCTTGATAACGAGAAACTTCTATATTTTCTACTCTACGGTTGGGATAAATGATGACACCTCGCCAATTATTGTTTAATTCACTTTGATGAAGATAGAGAAATATTTCACTAAAAAAACGGGAGTAAAACTTATTATCTTTTTGAAATTGTACTTCAACAAAGTAGATGGATTTATCTTGACTATTGGGAAGGAATACCCCATCAAGACGGAAAGCTAGTTGTTTGACTTCTACCGAAGAAAATTGATAATCATTAACGGTTTCTGCAGGAAGATTTAGTAAATCAAAGAAACAACGAGGAAAGGTTTGAAACAGTTGATAAAAAATACTGTCTGTTTTCACTTATTTTTTATTTTCATTTATAAACTATCAAAAAAAACAAGCGATACTAATCAATTTATCTTCTTAATTAATCCCTAATTCAACTATTCTAAAGTTACTATTATTTTCCTCTATCAATTTCTAGGGGCTAATCATAATTTCCCCCTAGAAATTGCTTATCATTTACGCTTGTGCCAGTAATTTCTCTTCGATAAAGTCATACCCTGACTCTTCTAATTCTAGGGCTAATTCTTTACCGCCACTGGTAACAATTTGGCCATCATACATAACATGAATATGATGAGGTTCAATATAGTTTAATAACCGTTGATAATGAGTAATTAATAAGAAAGCATTATCAGGGTTACTCAACTGATTAACACCGTTAGCAACAATTTTTAAAGCGTCGATATCTAACCCTGAATCAATCTCGTCTAAAATGCCTAATGTGGGTTCTAATAAGGCCATTTGTAGGATTTCATTACGCTTCTTTTCACCCCCAGAAAACCCCTCATTTAAACTTCTGTCTAGAAAAGCAGCATTCATCTTGACAACCTCTAATTTTTCCTCGACTAAATCTTCAAAATCAAAGGTGTCAATTTCCTCTAACCCTAAATGTTTTCGACGGGCATTATAGGCTACTCTTAAAAAGTCTAAATTACTCACTCCTGGAATTTCCAGGGGATATTGAAAGGCTAAAAATATTCCTTCTAATGCTCTTTCGTCGGGGCTTTTCTCTAAGATATTCTCCCCTTTATACAGCACTTCACCACCGGTAATTTCATAGTCAGGATGTCCGGCTAAAACCTTAGATAAAGTGCTTTTCCCTGAGCCATTTCTGCCCATAATGGCGTGAACTTCACCTGCTTTAATTTCCAGGTTGACTCCTTTTAAAATCGGAGTCCCTTCGACATTAGCAGTCAAATTTTTAACGGATAAGATAACTTCACTCATTGCTTTTTCTTGATTGTTTAATTCTTGAAAAATAACAGTGATCATTATTTAATAAATGGTCACTGATAACTGGTTACTGTTCACTGTCTATCCGACAGTTCCTTCTAACTTCAAGCTCAATAATTTATCAGCTTCTGAGGCAAATTCCATAGGTAATTCGCTCAAGACATCTTGACAGAAACCACTGACTAACATTGAGATTGCATCTTCTTCTGAAATACCCCGTTGAGCAAAATAGAAAAGTTGGTCTTCTCCTATCTTAGAAGTCGAAGCTTCGTGTTCAACTTTAGCCGTATTATTATCAACTTGAATATAGGGGAAGGTGTTAGCTTCTGCATTATCTCCAATTAACATTGAATCACATTGGGAGTAATTTCTCGCCCCTTTTGCTTTGGGTCCCATCTGCACTAAACCCCGATAACTGTTCTTGGAGTTTCCAGCAGAAATACCTTTAGAAATAATGGTACTCCGAGTATTTTTTCCAATATGAATCATCTTGGTTCCCGTGTCAGCTTGTTGCTTATTATTCGTTAAAGCAATAGAGTAAAATTCTCCTACGGAATTATCCCCCACTAACACACA
Source organism: Cyanothece sp. BG0011 (assembly GCF_003013815.1). Taxonomy (GTDB): domain Bacteria; phylum Cyanobacteriota; class Cyanobacteriia; order Cyanobacteriales; family Microcystaceae; genus Crocosphaera. The sequence goes on from NZ_PRLH01000127.1 coordinate 6,185, forward strand.
ACTGGGATACTTCCAAGTAATAGCAGAACCGGTTTCTACCTGAGTCCAAGAAATCTTAGAATTCACCCCTTTACAGAGTCCTCTTTTGGTCACAAAATTGTAAATTCCGCCTTTCCCATTTTCATCACCGGCGTACCAATTTTGTACCGTAGAATATTTAATATCTGCGTTATCTAAAGCGACTAATTCTACTACCGCAGCATGGAGTTGATTACTATCATACATGGGTGCGGTACAGCCTTCTAAATAGCTAACTGATGCCCCTTCTTCTGCCACAATTAAGGTACGTTCAAATTGTCCCGTATCTCCATTATTAATCCGAAAATAAGTAGACAGTTCCATGGGACATTTTACCCCTTTGGGAATAAACACAAAAGAACCATCACTAAACACCGCAGCGTTTAAGGCCGCAAAGAAATTATCCCCCACAGGAACAACACTACCGAGATATTTTTTAACTAACTCAGGATGTTCTTCTAATGCTTCGGAAATAGAACAGAAAATAACCCCTTCTTCGGCTAATTTTTCTTTATAAGTGGTTGCTACTGACACACTATCAAAAATAGCATCTACCGCTACATTACTAAGCCGTTTCTGTTCAGATAAAGGAATACCTAACTTTTCAAAGGTTTCTAATAAAGCCGGGTCAACTTCGTCTAAATTTTTTAGTTTCTCCTTCTTCTGTTTTGGCGCAGAATAATAGATAATGTTCTGGTAATCAATTTTTGGATAATTGACATGGGGCCAGGTGGGTTCGGTCATTTTTAACCATTGCTGATAAGCTTTGAGACGAAACTCCAGCATAAAGTCAGGTTCGTTTTTTTTGGCCGAAATAAGACGAATGACATCCTCATTTAAACCACGAGGAATGGTATCAGCTTCAATGTCAGTAACAAAGCCATATTTATAGGGTTGGTTGACTAGGTTTTTGACTGTGGTTGCACTCATTAGATTTTGTTCTCCGTTTCAGTTCAATGTC
>NZ_PRLH01000213.1 GCF_003013815.1 Cyanothece sp. BG0011
TGCAGTGGATTCTACCAACCCAAATAGAGACATCTGTTCGGTATTCATATAATGGTAATGGTACCTCTATAGCTTTCGCCTTAGCGGCGCTAGCCACGAGTAACCGATTATTACTTTGTCAACTTTTTGTCGAAAAGAAAACCTAGTTCGATCTACGCAGAGTAGTGACAATCCTCTGCCTCAATTTTATGAAGAAAGCGTCATTTGATATTTAATAACCAGCCAGGCATCGTTCAAAATCTCTGTAGGAAAAGGAACAGGTTCATCGACTTTAATTATCCAGTGTCCATTTATATCTTCTTCTTGATCGGTGGCTGTATATTGTTTGAGTTGACCAATTTTTGCTCCAGCATCTAAAGTAATAGTTGGATTTGTATTCTCAACATCAAAATTTTCTGCTTGATCAAACCTAAATAGGGATACAGTTAGTTCATTATCAATGGGTGGAACAAAGAGCATAACACTCTCGATAACGACGTTGTTCACCTTTTGACTGTTAGCAAAGAAAGGAAGACGCTCTCTAAGATTACCAAGGATAAGAATTTGGCTTTCGGTTTCAGGTTGGGGATTTAGGAAACGATGCCATTCACTAGGAAATTCATGCTTCAAGCTAAACATACGAAATAGACCCTCTCGTTTGCTTAATTCGGAGGCATTTTTAACATACTCATTCAAATGTTCTATGGCAGCAGTTTTGAGTGTCGTCCCGCCTTCACAGGAAGTGTAACGTAAATGAATGACTACATCTGTGATAGTTTGATAATCGAACTGACGAAATTCTTGAGGTAGTTCCAAACGCCAGGTACTAATGGTTCCGGCCCCTTCAAACGGGAGGTATCGCTCATCTCGGAAGTTTAGCTCAAATACTCCACTATCATTTTGTCCCTGACTAACGGCAATAGCAGTCGTCGGAATAGGATTATAGATAAATCGCTCATCTGCTTCTTCTAACTTCTTAGGATAATCAGCAGCAATTTTGCTGTTGCGGTATTCGTGTTTGAGTAGGCGAAGGGTACAGTTTAAACTGGTATAGGGGCCAACAACACAAGGAACAGAAACTGATACTGTTTTTATCCGTCGCTTGTAATGACCGGGATAGTCGAGATCGAAAATTTCTTCTGGGAAGTTAAACTCACATACTCCCTCTTCTTTAAGTTGAATTAATGCTATGGGGTTTAATTCTTGAAGAGAAATATGTTTGGTAATTTCGTAATCATGGGGTTTTGTTTCTACATAGGCATTTTCTAAATGTTTCAGGGCTAAATAAAGCTGTTCACCCGCTAGAAAACCGTCTTTAGCACTGTCCCAATAGCCAAACTTGATGAAATCAGAGGTAGATAGACCCAGTTCAAAGCGAAAAACTTTCTCTGCTTTTTTAGCTAAATCATAGGCAAAGGAATAGGCTTGATAATACAAATCTTTTAGGCGATCGCTCATCCATTGGTACAGTTCCTCATTAGAATACTTGGTGCGAATAAATTCTTCAACTTCTTCGGTTTGCTCAATTTGTGTCTGATGATTCTCAATTTCTAACTGTGCGATCTCCTGGCGGATTTTCTGAGCGGTTATTTGCTTATCAATTTGCATCAGTTCGTGGCCAGCAAGATTTAATTGAAAGATGCGATCTTGTAATTGACGAGTATAACCTGCTTTTCGAGAAGCAGCAGAAGATTGAAAGAAAGTACGATTTACCCCGATTTGTAAGCCTCTAGCAGTAGCCTGTACTGCGGTTCCTATATATGGGCCTCCATATTCCATGGTAGTCCCAATACCAAAAGGTTTAGTCTGTAAAGCAAAAGTTGGAATAAGATGCAAATGACTAGCTAATGTTTCCAACACACCAACTACGGTTTGTAAGTCTGCTGAAAGTTTGGCTTTTTTCATTTCTTCTGCTTCAGGGGGAATTAATTTTAATCCACCATCCTCTTTTACTTCAGGCATTTTGTTTTCCATTTCCGTAAATTCTGCATCGATAGCTGGTACACCCATATCTTCTTCATCAACAAGTTTTTGATAATGTTGAAGTCTATATTCAGGGGATTTGCGATTTTGTTCGAGGCTGTCAAGACTTTTTTCAGCTTCTTCTAATTGCATCTTTCGCACTTCCATGATCAGATTTTGAATACGAGTATCGTGCTGCGATCGCAAAATAGATAAACTCTCTCCATCTTTTTTCTCTAAAGCTGAAAGTAACGCACTACCCAGTGATTTAACCTCAGAAGTCACCTCTAATGCCCGTTGCAATAGATAATTGAAGCGATAATTAGGCATGGGAGTGCTAAGATCATTGAGAACGCTACTAATGTTTAATCCTTGGGCCGCAGCCTGTACAAGTAAAGCTGGATTGATGGGTGGCTCAAACAAATTTAACTTTCTGAATATGCCTTCAATATTGAGGCAATGGCGAATTTTAAAAAGGCGATCGGCTACAGTATCCCAGTATTCTAATAGTTTGGGATTGTCTGGAATGCAAAAGTAAAGGGTTGTGGCAAAGCCATAGATATTAACATAATGTTCTTCCCCATCAAAAACGCCTTCTGTTGCGATCTGGTTGCTGAAGGGGAAAATCAGTTCTAGATCCACCATTGCATTCGAGAAAGCATCCCATTTATTTAACAAACTGCAATAGGATTCGGGTTGTTTTTTTCCGCGTTGGGGAATGATTTCAGGACGGGGACCTAAAATATGACCAGCTAATACATACAACTGAGTAGCTTGGTTAATAGATTCAATGGTGTCTTGACGGAAAAGGTTGTCTCCCCAAGCAATCAAATTGTCAATATATTTCATCACAACCCATTTCATATAGGCTGTAGGGCGATTACGAGCAATATGATGAGGTTGAAAGGGATTTTCTCGCCATTGATAAATGCTATTATTTTCACTATTATCAGGAGCATTGGGATCGAGTTTAGAAAATATTTGCTCTAAAATATTTTTGCTATCAGTTACTCTAAATGGCAAGAACTTCCAAACATTTCTGATATTTCCCTTAACATTAATGGGGTCAAAAATATAATGCCACCATTGCATAGCTTCTTCAAATCGTTGAGATTTAGATAAATTATCAGCTAATAAAGCAACAGAATGGAAAAGGGCTTCCCAATTGTAGATAGCATAGGGACGTTTTAGCTCATGATATTTGAGACCATCGTTTGAACCATAATCATCATTAGAAAGAGGGATTAGACAATTAGCAGGTTGACAATTAAATATTTGATTTATATTTCCTTTCCTTAGTAATCCTAAAATATTTTTCGTTCTATTATGCTGAAAGGAATAAGAAGTATTAAAATTATTAACAAAATTAATCTCACCATTTTTTTCCCAAAATCTCGGTAAGGAAATATCCCAAGGGTTATTGTCAGAATATTTTGCTTGAATAGGTATTAATTCTGAAGTTGAAGAGTCGATACCTACAAATCGTTGGAAAAAATTCCATCCAATTAAGAATGGAAACTTATTAGATACCCTTATTTCAGATGTATTAACTTGGTTTCCATCAAAACAAAATGATTGTGAAAATGAAATCCAATTAGACTCTGAAATTTGGCTTCTAGTAAAGAGAGGTCGAAAAGAAAGTGATGTTTCTTTTTCATCTTCATCAGTAACATTTTCATCTGCATCGATAACATTTCCATCTTTATCAATAACATCAGGAAAAATTAATTGTTGGAAATTTTCGGTAATAATAAGACTATCAGACAAGTAATATAGTTGAAAATAGATTTCTTCAGATTTAATAAATGGTGCGAAAATAAATTTATCTCTTTCTGAAAAAAGATCAAATCTATGTTCTAAAGTAAATTTATTAGTAGGTATATCTATATTTTCATTTTCCTCAAAATTTCTCAACGAATAAATAGCTCGATTTGATATTTGTTTTGGAGTCCATTTGCCTTCCTTGTATTCACTCCAACCCATTTTGATTTCCCAGTAAGTCAAAGGGGTAGTATCTGACATCTTAGAGTTTTCAGCACTTTCTGTAACCTTCATCTCCTTTTTTAAGGGACTATCCCAGTTTTTCTGCATGAATTGAGGGAAGAAAATAAAGAGTCGATCTTTCCAAACAACTGGTATAACGGAAGCTCCATTATTTACTAATTTTCCATGCTCATCTTCTATATCAACACTAGGAATATCCACTTCAATTTTTGTCCAAGGATACCAATACTGATTTTCAAATTCATAGTAGCGATAGTAAAAAAAGTAAGGTGCATTACGAGTTCTAGCCACAACATGAAGCTTCCGTTTATTCCCCTCACCTTCTATAAATTGCCCAACCACTTCAAGATTGGCAACTTCATCAACTTGAACAATATATTTAGTCAAAGCACTTGTAACAGTACTTTTACTAACATCATTTTGCAGTAATTCAGATTCCAGTTCCTCAAAGAATGGACTTTTAACATCTCTTAATTCAGGGCGTATCCAGTTTTCAGGATAAAGAAATACTTTGCGATTTGCTTCCCAAACCCGATAACGAGACATCCACTCCCAACGCTGACGATCTAAGGCACTAGATGAAACGCCGTGCTTTTCTTCTAAACCTAAGAAACACCGTTGTACAAATAGCTGAACAGAAGAAATTGCCTGCTTGATGCGGGAGGTTTCCATACAAGCATCCATCTGCACGTCAATGAGGAAAAATTCAAATAGGCTGTCGGCATCTCTCACTCCCCATTCCATCAAAACGGGTTGTGCTAATAAATAGGCAATCAAAGCATCCCTTTGTCGATTGCGTAGTAAATCGTGGGTAGGCTTAATCGCTTCTTCCCATTCCTCTTGAAGATATCGCGCTCTAATAGTGTCTCGAATACCTCTGGCAATTTTTCGGCTTTGGAAAAAATCGGTGGGAGGTTTACCCCATTGGAATAAATCCCCCATTCCCACACCAATTTTCTCCGCCACTTGCAAGGTTGTTTGTAGCTTGAGGAGATTTTTCTCGTCTTGAAAATCTTCTAGATTGGGAAGGTTAAAATGTTGGGGAAGAATCATTTTGTAAACTTCAGACTCTTCCCATGCAGTTAGGGCGTTAATTTGCTCGACTAAAGAAAGTTCTGTTTGCGTATCTTCAGTTTGATTCGTCCAACGGAGAAAATCTATCAAACTCAGTTGAGTCTGCAGTAAGCTCTTTTGCAGACGGTAGAATGCTTCTAGCCTTAGCCACTGAGGAAAAGCTAATTCATTAAAGTTTAAATTTTTGAATTTTTTGCAGTAATCTCGGAAAAAGTCGATCTCTTCCCGTTTCATATTAAAGCCTTCCACAACTATTGCGGCTTTTTGTAACCGAATATAGGCTTGACGAAACGTTTCTACACTAAAAGCAGGAAATAAGACTTTATCAGAAATTTTTACCTTTGCTTGATCATTAAACTTCATGAACAAGTCAATAATATTACCATTTCCATCTGTGTCGTACCCTTCGATAATAAAAGGATAAGCTTGACCTGCTTTGAGAGAAAAAATAGGACTTTCGTAGAAATTAATTCCTTCTTCATCTGTTTTCTGGTATTCAAAAGCTTGTTCTTGAGCATTAAATGTTAAATTTGCTGTTTTTAAAGTTTCTAGAAAAAAGGTATATTTCCCTTCTTTTTCTGGAACAAAAAAACCTTCCCAGTATTGATCTAATTCTGATGCTTCTGTTGATTTTTTTTGTTCTTTTAATTTGATAATTTCTTGGTAAAGTGGTTCTTCCGTTGAAGTTTTGACCACTTCCATGATCAAAATTTCGGTAAGATCAATATCTAATCCTAAATCGGACGCAAGGATTTGTATTACCTGGCGCTGACGCAATTCTTCTCTTAAGTAGGGTAAGAATTTTTGAGCAAAAAATGCACGCTTTTGCAATCCATTATCATCTTCCTGATTGTCAGCATCAACAACATCTTCAGCTAGTAAAATATTTTTAGCATATTTACAATTTTGACAATCTTCACTATCTTCAACATCTTCACAATCTTCACAATCTTCACAGTTTCCTTTAAAAATAGGTAAGAGTGCGTTATCAAAAAATTGCTGAGGTTGAGCAAAAATTTTCTTGGCAACAATTAAGAATTTATCCCTACAGTCAGAATCGTCAATATAATCTGCTAAAGCTAACACTTTGTTTTGCTCTGATTTACTAAGAATACCAGTAATTTGAAGCCCTTTTGAGCCACTAAATTGAACCCTTTCAAGGAAAGTCTGAAACTCCTCAATGAGTTTTTCTCGATTTTCAATCAGTTTTTTAAGCTTTTCAATCCGTTCTTTTTCCTCTTCTGTCCTATTTTCTACTGCTTTTTCTTGAGCGGTTTCTAATTTTTCTTGAGCGTTTTCTAGTTCTGCTATAGCTTTTTCTACTTCTTTTCGTTTATCGGTTAAAAATTGGATAATGTTATCCTGATCAGTTTTGTCTAAAATGGCACTATACTTACGTCGGGTATTGTCAAGATATATAGTCGTCCCTTGTAGCAAGGTAATAATTTCTTCTACGATCGCACTTTCGTAAAGTAAACTCAATTTATTCCGTAACAGTTCTTCTGTTGCGTCTTCATCTTTTTCAATGTCAGGGTGATCTATCTCGATTTGAAGTAAAGTATCTCGGAGGGCGATCGCTAATTCAAAGATATCAGCCATACTGGGTCTGAGAGGACGCAGTTGGTCGTCATTATCCTGAAGTACATAGTTTAACTCCCGTAAAGAAAAACCAGAATTATCGATTTGAGCAAACAGATTATAGAATTCTAGGGTTTTAGTGGGTTTTCCAAAAGGATGAGTAATATCCTGCATTAACATTAAAAGACCTGGCAATTCTTTGACTCGAATTCCTAATGTTTTAGCCAGCAGAAGATGACGATAGAGTTTGGATACATTATCTAGTGTTAATGGGTAGCATTGAGAATCATCATCCGAGTTTAACGCTTCAGGAGTTGCTATCAGTCCAATAATAGTCTCAATCATATTGACATCTGCTTTTAGCGATGCCATGAGTATAGGAAGATGGTCGCTAATACATTCCTCTTGGGATAGATAAGTGCCATAGTCATCTTCTTCAAAGACATTTTCTATCGCCGTCAG
>NZ_PRLH01000082.1 GCF_003013815.1 Cyanothece sp. BG0011
ACTTAATCTCAAGTCTAACCAACTAACAAACCTTCCTGATGAAATTGGTAGCCTCACTCATCTCACATCACTTATATTGTTGTACAATAAATTAAAAACCCTTCCTGCTGAAATTGGTAACCTTGCTCATCTCACTTCACTTGATCTAAGGTCTAACCAGCTAACAAACCTTCCTGTTGAAATTGGCAAACTGAGTAATCTCACTTCACTTGATCTGTCATTTAACCAGCTAACAAACCTTCCTGTTGAAATTGGCAAACTGAGTAATCTCACTTCACTTGATCTGTCGAATAACCAAATAACAAACCTTCCTCCTCCCGAAATTATAGGAAAAGGAACCCAAGCTGTTATTAATTTTTATAAACAACAATTAGAGCAAGAAATTGATCATCTTTATGAAGCAAAACTTTTAATTGTTGGGGGAAGGAGGGGCAGGAAAAACAACCTTAGCACAAAAAATAAAAGATAGTAATTATCAACTTAAACCAGAAGAAAAGTCAACGGAAGGAATAGATGTCATTCAATATTATTTTCCTCTAGATAATGGTAAAGAATTTCGAGTGAATATCTGGGACTTTGGAGGACAAGAAATTTATCATGAAACTCATCAATTTTTTCTCACTGAAAGATCCCTTTATACTTTAGTTGCAGATACTCGCAAAGAAGACACCGACTTTTATTACTGGTTAAATGTGGTTGAATTATTGAGTGATAATAGTCCTGTTTTAGTTATAAAAAATGAAAAACAAGAACGCAAACGAGACATTAATGAACGAGAATTAAGAGGAGAATTTACTAATTTTAAAGAAACTTTAGCCACCAACTTGGCCACTAAGAGAGGTTTGCCTGAAATTCTCAATAAAATTCAACATTATATCAGCAACTTACCTCATGTTGGCACAGAATTACCGGCATATTGGGTCAAAGTTCGAGAAGTTTTAGAAAAAGAAACCCATAACTATATCAGTCTTGATGAATATTTAAACATCTGCAGAGAACAGGGATTTAAAGAGTTAGAAGATATGTTAGTTTTGAGTGGTTATTTTCATGACTTAGGAGTATTTCTACACTTCAAAGATGATGACCTATTAAACAAAACCATTATTCTCAATACTGCTTGGGGAACTGATGCAGTGTATAAAGTCTTAGATAATAAAACCGTTAGAGAAAACTTAGGTAAATTTGATAAAAATGATCTAAACAATATCTGGAATGAAGAAAAATATATCACCATGCGCGGTGAACTTTTACGCTTAATGATGAACTTTAAACTCTGTTATGAAATACCCAGTCAATCAGGAAATTATATTGCACCTCAATTATTAAGTGCAGAACAATCAGAATATGAATGGGATCAAGAAAATAACCTACTTTTGCGCTATGAATATGAATTTATGCCAAAAGGTATCTTAACCCGTTTTATTGTCGAAACCCATTCTATGATTGAAAATGAAACTTGTGTTTGGAAAACAGGAGTTGTCTTAACGAAAGAAGGTGCAAGGGCAGAAATTATTGAACGTTACCGCTATCATAAAGGAGAAATTCGTATCCGGGTGTCAGGAAGTCGTAAACGAGACTTATTAACTACTGTAAATGAATAACTAATACATTCTCAATTCAGGAATCTATTTATTTATAGGCTTCACAATAGAGAGATGATTCTCGATAAGGGGTTCCATCTAAATTAATATCAAGATGATCATTACAAAAGTTAGGAATATTACTGGTTGTAGCATCTAAAAATCGAATATGAGAAAATTGAGCTTCCTGCAAAAGACAACGTAAAGAATATTTATCATACATCCATTTATGTTTTTCTCCTAACATTGTATTATCATTAATGGACTGACGATAAGCAGGTGGTAAGAGATTTTTAATCAATTTAATATACCAATTCAGGAACTCTGTTTTAATTTTAGTCAAGTTGAAGTTTTGAGATTTAGAAGCGTTAGGTAATTCAGCTTTAGTGTAATATTGTCTTATGTCATAGCCCATACGACTGTTGATATAATCAATCATAAATTGATTATCTTTTTCTACTATTTGTTGCCAGTAAATATTCATTAAACCCCATTTTTCTGTCCTAACCATTTGATCTAAAAGTTCGATAATAACCCATTGATATTTTTCTTGACTTTCTATATCTTCAATATTATCGATAAGCTTTAAATATTCACGACAAATATTTTCTAAATCTGGAACAACGATTCTAATGATCCCTTTCTTTTTAAGAACTCGGTGACACTCCGTTAATATTTTTTTTGCTTCTTCTCTTGAAAAATGTTCTAGAAAATGACTATTATAAATAACATCGACTTCTTCATCATGAAAAGGAAAAGGGCTTAAAAGATTATGGCAAACTACGTCAGGGTGGTGAGAATTAAAATCTAAATTGATCCAACCCTTGGTGTATCTTTCGCCACATCCTAGATTGATTTTTTTCATCTTCTCAAAATTTCTCGGTTATCTAATATATTTGATTATATTCCAAAACAAACCCGAAAATGATTAAAAATTAATGATTTTTGGCTCTAAATAAGTGATGATACTTAGGATGATAAAAATAAATAGTCTTTTAAAGAAAAAACGTAACTTGATGTAACAAATAACCACAAAAATGGGCAACTTAAGTATGGATCATAAACTCAGTTATCCCCAATACTTCCTATGAGAGATAAAATTGTCGCCCTCACAGATAATCTAAGTCGTACAATTGTTGGTAAAGAAAAGCCCATTCGTCTCGTCATGGTGGCTTTATTAAGTGGGGGACACGCATTACTCGAAGACGTTCCCGGTGTCGGTAAAACTCTTCTCGCTAAGTCATTAGCTCGTTCTATTAACGGACGCTTTCAACGGGTTCAATGTACCCCCGACTTACTTCCCACCGATGTCACCGGAACCAACATCTGGAACCCCAATAGTCGAGAATTTGAATTTTTACCGGGCCCTGTATTCGCTAACGTCTTACTGGCCGACGAAATTAACCGCGCTACCCCTAGAACCCAGTCTGCCCTCTTAGAAGTGATGGAAGAGAAACAGGTAACCGTTGATGGAGAAGCGCGTCAAGTCCCTAAACCCTTCTTTGTTATCGCCACCCAAAACCCCGTAGAATACCAGGGAACCTTCCCCCTACCAGAAGCTCAAATGGATCGCTTTACTATTTCTCTCAGTATGGGTTATCCTAATGAAGCCGAAGAATTGCAAATGTTACAAAAACAACTGCAACGGGTTCAGGTTGATGAACTACAACCTTGTATTTCCTTAGAAGATGTACGAGAGTTACAACGGTTAACTAGCTTGGTAAAAGTGACCCCGTCCTTACAGCAATATATGCTTACTATCGTACGAGCAACCCGTACCGATGATGACATTAGCTTAGGGGTAAGTCCACGGGGTACCGTCGCTTTACAACGGGCCACCCAAGCCATGGCATTTCTACAAGAACGAGACTATGCTACGCCGGATGACGTTAAATATGTCGCCCCTCATGTGTTATCTCATCGTCTCATTGTGGCCAATGGTCGTCAACCTCAAGCCATTATTGAACGGTTATTGCGATCGCAACCCGTAGAAACCGAACTAATGGCCGCCTAAAATCTTAAAAAATCATTAATATAGCGCAAGGAATCTGGCAAGGTTCCTTGCAATTTCTTTACTAAATGATTAAGATAGTTTACATAACTTTACATGAGGCTCAAGAATATGAGTAACATTATCATCGAACTTCTTATCGTCGCTGTCATTGCCACGGCCATCAGAAGTAACCAAACTCAGGAGCAGCCTGAGTCGGTAATGATTCGAGTGCCTGTTAATGATGAAATAAGGAGAAGTTAAATGATGTTAGAAAAGTTAATCGTTTTTTTACAAGATGAATTAAACATTCCTGCTGAACAAGTCAATTTGGCTTTACGAGATACCCAGGCCATCCCCTGTCAAGTGCCGATGCAACTATGGAAATATGGTTTAATTAATATGACCCAACTAGAAAAAATTTTTGATTGGTTAGAATAAGGAAAAACCGAAACAGAAAAACAAAATCCAATGGGTTCATGGCATCTTAATTGATCCTATGTTACGACAGAGACGATCTAAGAAATAATCCATGAGTTGATGAGCTAACATAAAATAAATTATTATGATGATCGGCATCAACCCATAGGGTAAGTGTACCTATGGGTTATCGATTTTACTCAAATGCTCACTATAGGGAGACGATATCTTTAACAGCCTTGTACCTATCTATCATTATTAACAGTAATTACCCATTGACTCGTTATGGAGGTTATTCCTTAGCACATCCTCTAAAAGTGATTTGCCATCAGTAAGCCTATGGAAGCATCCTTTGAACTCACCCTGCAAATTGTCATGGCTGTCCTTGCAGGCATTAGCGCCCAAGTCATTGCCGAATTTTTTAAAGTTCCTAGCATTGTCTTTCTGCTTCTGTTTGGTATTATACTCGGAGCCGATGGTCTTAATTTTCTTCATCCTCATGAACTCGGAGTGGGCTTAGAAGTCTTAGTCGCCCTTTCTGTAGCCATTATCCTCTTTGAAGGCGGATTAAACCTAGAATTACGGGACTTAGGAAGAGTCTCAGGGAGTCTCCGTAACTTAGTCACCTTTGGAACCCTCATTACCCTAGTGGGAGGGGGAATGGCTGCCCATTGGTTAGCAGAATTTCCTTGGTCTATTGCTTTTCTTTACGCGGCCTTGGTGGTTGTGACAGGACCGACAGTCATTAGTCCCCTTCTCAAACAAGTAGAAGTCGATCGCAAATTGGCCACCCTCCTTGAAAGTGAAGGGGTTCTCATTGACCCTGTGGGGGCTATTTTAGCGGTGGTGGTTCTCGATACCATTTTAAACAGTAGTGCAACCCCTGTAGAGATTTTTAGCGGTTTGCTGTTACGATTTGCCATCGGTGCGATCATTGGGGGGTTAAGCGGTGGATTACTGGGTTTTATTCTCAAAAATACCCCCTTTCTCTCAGAAGACTTGAGAAACTTAGTGGTATTAGCCGGGGTTTGGGGGTTATTTGGCTTAGCTCAACTCAGTCGTAGTGAATCTGGGTTAATGGCCACAGTGGTGGCCGGTATTGTCTTAAGGGCTTCCTCTATTCCTGATGAACGGCTATTACGGCGGTTTAAGGGACAATTAACCGTTTTATGTGTTTCCGTACTATTTATCCTCTTAGCGGCGGACCTTTCCATTGACAGTATTTTTGCCCTAGGATGGGGTAGCGTTTTAACGGTTCTCGCTTTAATGTGGGTGGTACGACCCATTAGTATTGCTTTTTGTACCATCAACAGTGACCTAAACTGGCGACAAAAGTTCTTTTTAGGATGGATTGCCCCCAGAGGAATTGTTTCAGCTTCTGTTGCTTCTTTATTTGCCATTTTACTGACCGAAAAAGGCATCAATGGGGGCGATTCAATTAAAGCCTTGGTCTTTTTAACGATCATGATGACAGTCTTTATTCAAGGCTTATCGGCCCGTTGGGTAGCTAAGGGACTAAAAATAACAGCCGTCGAAGCGAGAGGGGCAGTTATCGTGGGCTGTAATGCTTTAGGTCGACTCATGGGCCGATTATTTGAACAACGGGGGGAATCAGTGGTATTAATTGATACGGACCCCGAAGCCTGTCAGCAAGCCGAAGCTGAAGGGTTATCCGTGTTTCAAAGTAGTGCGCTTGATCCCGATGTTTTAGAAGAAGCCGGCATTGAGTCCATGGGAACGTTTATGGCCTTGACTAGCAATGGTCAAGTTAATTTAGTCTTAGCCCAACGGGCCACAGAAGAGTTTAAACCCCCTAGAGTCTTTGCTATCTTCCCTAGTAATGCCCCTCAAGACAACAATGCTAATAAAGGCAGTAAAACCCACATCAATCCTGCTTTTGTGGATCAACAGTTAATTAAAATGTGGAATCAATACTTAACTGAAGGTCAATTTAAGTTAGGGATTACAGATTTTCAAGAACCTGGACTATCTTTTAAACAAGCCCACTTTCAAGCCTTAATTCGAGAAGGGGAAGTGTTACCCCTTCTGATCAAACGAAAGGGTAGTTTACAAGTGGTTCAAGCCAGTCAAAATTGGCAAGAAGGGGATGAGGTAACCTATCTGTTTCATGATCCTCGTCCTAAATTGCTCAAGCGACTTTCAGGGGGTAGTCAAACCTCTAGAGACTTGACGGCGGAACGGTTACCGGAAGTTGAAGAAGTCCCTCTGGCTGATCCCGTTGACGATTCTTTATCTGATTCGGCTACAGATAATAAACAGTATTTTAAAGAAAGTGATAAACATACCACTTGTTTCTGGAAAGGACAAGCAAGTTACTATACCATCGAAGTCAATGGACAAGAAAATCAAGACGCTGCTTGGTATTATCCGACTCCCAAAGAAAAAGCGCAAAACATTAAAGATTATGTTGCCTTTTGGAAGGGAGTCAAAGTTGAACAATAAAATTAGTTTCTCTTATTAAGAAATAAGTGAGTTAGTTGGATAAAGTTCAAAAATATCCAACTTTTTTATAGAAATAACTAAATCGTCATTGCTGTCCAAATTGTCCAACTATCTATCAAGAATAGAAACAGGGTACAAACCAATAAAATTAAATACATCCAAGGTTGAGAAAGGGGACGAATATCAGTGGTATCAATCCCTGTTTTTTCAGTAACAATCTCAACTAAATAAGAAAATCCAGCAATACGCATAGGCAGTAAATAAGCTTGATCTGAATTTTCACTAATAAAATAATAAACTAAACCCCCTTGTCCTGTGGTTCGTAATTTTAAATCTTTGATATCTGACCAATTTAACGACCATCCTTTGCGAAAAAAAGAAGGAAACCACACAGGATAAACAACTTGAATCTGACTTTCATTGACAATCACTCGTTCACTTAATGCCCCAATTAAAACCAATAAACCTAAAAAAATTCCTATCCATAATAACTCAGAAGGAATAGGCGCATTGGTTACCTCAGCTAGAAAAGGTAAAGGAACAGTCAAAGTAATATATAAACTAACTAAAGTAATACGAATTAAGGGAGAGATCCGAAAAATCGAACGGTCTAAACTCATGATGTTTCAATTCTTAATCAGTAAAAAAAATTTTTGCAACAGTTGACTCTATTGTATACGGATCTTAAGTCATTTATGTTATACCAGAATTAAGAGAAAACAATATATGGAGGGGATAA
>NZ_PRLH01000079.1 GCF_003013815.1 Cyanothece sp. BG0011
CTCACGATCATTCCCATCACCATCATACTGCGATCGATCCTTATGCCAAGGTTGAAGACTATCATCAACGGATATGGAAAACTCCTTAAGAATGTAGAATTAAGAATTAAGAATGTAGAATTAAGTTTATATTCTTAATTTGAAGTGAACTCCCCATTATTTTGTAGCAGAATTATAGACTTTTTCGTTGGCTTTGACTGATTTGAAAAAGTCTACAACAGGGTTAGGATAGTCAACGCCAAGTCTGACATTGTATCGTTTTTGTTCATCTTGAGAAAGTTTCCAGGGTTCATGAATTTTATCCCCTGGAATCATTTTTAATTCGGGTAACCAATGTCTTAAATAGTCTCCTTTTGGGTCATAATTTTGGGATTGTTTAGGAATATTAAAATAGCGAAACCCCCTCGCATCATTACCCACTCCTGCGGTGTAATTCCAGTTTCCATAGTTACTACAAACATCATAATCAATTAACAAAGATTCAAACCACTCAGCCCCCATTATCCAGTTAATTCCTAAATTTTTAGTGAGAAAACTAGCAACATTTTGTCTGCCTCTATTGGACATAAAACCAGTGGCTGCAATTTCCCTCATATTAGCATCTACTAAAGGATAACCGGTCTTACCTTCTTGCCAAAGACTAAACCTCTCTTGGTCTTCTTTCCAAGTAATATCTAACCCTTGTAAACCGGATTCATAAAAGATTTTATTTCCATGTTTCGCACAAATAAAGCGAAAATAATCACGCCATAATAATTCAAAAATTAACCAGTAAGTTGAATTATTTTTAACTCTTTCTTCTTCATATTTCTGGACTTCTTCATAAATATAACGAGGGGATAAACAACCATGTGCTAACCAAGGGGAAAATTTAGAAGAATAATCAGCCCCTAACATTTCGTTTCTGGTTTCTTTATACTCTTTAAGACAGTTGCTCTCCCAAAAATAGTCTTGTAAGCGTTTAATCCCTGCTGTTTCTCCTCCTTTAAATTCTAATACTCCTCTCGAATCAGATTTAGGTTTTGCTAATCCTAACTCTTCTAAACTTGGAATTTTTCCTGGTTCAATATGAGGAAGAAATATTAATTTTCTGGGAGTTATTAATGTGGGGTTTACCGTAGAATTTTTTTCAACTTTTTTGCGAAAACTGGTAAAAACCTCAGGTAATTGATTCACTTCAAAAGGCAAATCATCCCAATGATATAATGTTGTTCCCCAAAATCCTCGGACTTTAACTTTCAGAGGTTTTAATGCTTGTTTAACTGCTTTTTCTACTTTTGTTTCTTCGGATGTTACTTCTTCATGAAAATAAACTGCATCTATTTCTAATTCTTTGATTAATTGAGGTATTATTTTTTCAGGATAACCTTTTCTAACAATTAAATTACTCCCTAAGTCTTGTAGAGATTGACGTAAATTACTAACACTTTCTAACAAAAACTGACCTCTAAAATTACCCGTTTTAGAAAAACCATAAGAAGTTGTTTTAAATTGTCTAGTATCAAAACAATAAACAGGAATGATTAAAGCACCCTCTTTAATAGCTTGATACATTGGTTCATGGTCATGAATTCGTAAATCATTACGATACCAAATTAAAATTTTTTTATTAGACATACCCAATAATTACATTTATTAAGATTTGTTAAGTATAATAACATTTTTACTCTAATATTTAAAATCGGCGTGTTTTGGGCGATCGCATGAGGTTTATATAACTCACATCTTGCACCAAAACCAATAAACTTAATAATTATGACAAGGTAGTCAATTGTGAATAATTTAGCATCAAAATTGAACACTTTTGCCTGTCTTGGTGAGCGTTCCCTTGCGCAGATGCGAAGGCGCGGGGTCTCACCGCTCTTGCCTCTTGCCTACCCCCCCTGCCCCCCTTATAAAGGGGGTGTGGGAGGTGTTAGCGAAGGTGCAAGATATGAGTATAACAGTTAGGAATAGCGATCGCCATATTTCAAAATTTTTTACAAAATCATAAAATATCTAGACAAATCTAGGCAAATCTGATTATACTCGAAACAGCACTGAGGAAAAAGTCATTTCTGAGTTTGTTAGTCCCAAAGAAGCCGCACAAAATCTTGGGGTTAGCGTCGATACTTTGCGACGCTGGGAAAAGGCTGGAAAAATTAGTGCAATCAGAACGGCCGCAGGACACAGAAGATATGACCTTAATTCAGTACATAGACAGGACAGTCAAAATGATAGGGAGAAATATTTGGTGAATGAAGAAACAGTACAAAGAATTGCCAAGGGAATCTGTCAGTATCATCAAAATATAAACAGGCAAAAATTATCTCAATATCCAGCTAATTTACAGTTAGCAGTAGACAAATTAATCATAAATTGTTTGTTAACAGGAATAGAGCCTCTAAAAGGAGTTCCAGATTTTCTTAATCGTTGGGCAAAACAGCCTTTGCAAGATTGGGATTTGGATATTAATTGTCCTGAAGATTGGCATAGTAAATCTTTAATAGAAGAACAGAAACTGAGTAATTTTTGTGTTGAAACCGCAGAGGAATATTTAGAAGAATATGGTAACTTCCAAAGAAAAGTAGTTGAAAAACTGAGATTTAAATCTTTTCGCGATCGCGATTTATATACTAAGTTTAGACAATATATTATCGAACATCCGGTAGTTACTAAACGCGAACTAGATACAACAGCTATTTTAGAGTTTTCATCATTAAAAGAATTACTAATAGATTGTTATGAACTAGCACCAGCATCTTATAAAAAAGAAGGTAATTTTTATTGTTGCGGCCATTGTGATGGTTTGATGTATTTGAATAAAAATCAAGATTTACGATGTGAAAATCGTCATTGCTCGCAATATAATAAAGCAGCAGTTCCTTTTGATGCTAATGGTAGCGAAGTTAGGTGGTTAAAGCAAGATTTGCGTTATTTTATGCACCGTCCTGGGAAACCAGAAGTAAGGTTATTTAATAAGCTAAAAGAATTAGATTTAAAAGAGGTAATTCTTTTTCCTAACTTAGATATATACGATATACATTTAGTTTTTCCTGACGATACAGTTTGGGCGGTAGACCTTAAGTTTTGGGAGTCAGCATATAACTTAGCTAAGAAAGTCGATAAACCTATTCCACGTTGGAAAGAACAACCTTATCATGAATGTTTTTTCATATTTCCTGATGAAATAAAACACTACGGTAAGGAATATATACAAGAATTCAGAAGTTATTGTACTGTTCCTCTCAAAAAATCTCAGGTCATGTTTGAAGGTGCATTTATTCAGAAAGTAAAAAGAAAATTAGGTAAACAATCATGAGAAATATCACCGAATGGCAAGAATCATTGAAAGATGATTTAGATACTGGATTGTTGAATGTAGAGTTAGGGCTTTATTTATTAGAAAGTCTTCTTCCTAATGCAACAGCTAAGAGTTTATGGGTTTTATTAACCGGATACGATTATTCGTTTGTAGTAAGTCAAAACTGGACGCAACAACAAAGAAAAATGTTAAGTATTGCCCGTCATTTATTAGCACAATATACTTCACCTAAACTTTGGTCTGATGCTTTAGATAAATATCAAGAATATGCAGAGGAAACTAGAGGTTATGAAATAACAGAATTAGATACTTTTGAGAGACAAACTAATATTACTGTTGCTAATAATCGCTTTGAAGTTTACGAAAGAACTTTAACTACACCAGTTGCCTTATCTCAAAGAAAAGAAGTAAGTTGGGCAACGGAAGGACAATATAAATGTGAAGTAGAAAAACGGATGGATACTGTCACTATTACTTCAGAGTTAGCTGATTTTTCCCGTCCTCCCAGTCATAATTTAAACAATAATTCGCAAAGAGAAACTTTAAACATACCCTGGCGAGATTTATATTTTACAGCAGAATGGATGGACGAACAGCTAACAGCAAAAGGTTTAAATCCAATCTGGGTAAACTGTTTTGAACGCATGAAATTAGAAGTATTCAATGATGCTCAAGAACTGGTAGAAGCAGATTATTTAAGATTAGATAGGGTTAGGCACTTGGGAGGTATTCCTTCTGCTGGTAAATCGGTGTTGATGAAAATATTAACAGTATATGCTTATCGCCAAGGATTGAAAGTAACTTTAATTGTTGCCGATGTCTTGCAAATATTTGATCTGATTAAAACTTTTACAGAAGTTAATATTAATGAGGTTGCACCAATTTTAGGTAATTCTAATAAAGCGAGCCATTTAAGTAGGTTACATAAGGCTGTTTATAATGCTAATCCAGACACACCTTATAATCAAAATCATCCAGGGTTTAAATATTTAAGTAGTGCTTGTTTATTGACTCCTTATATTACTCCGAGATTAGAAAGAGCTTTTGAAATTGGCAAGCAACCTTGCTTTAGTTTAGAACCAATGGAATCAGAAGAAGATGAAGAATTTACCAGTAATAAATATTGTCCTGCTTATGGTGTTTGTCCTTCCCATCAAAAAGAAAGAGATTTAGTTAAAGCTTCAATTTGGATTGCTACCCCAGGAAGTTTAATTTATTCAAAAGTACCTCGAACAATCAATCGAGAAAATATTATTTATTTTGAATTGATGGCGAGGCGTAGTGATTTAGTAATTATCGATGAAGTTGACCAACATCAAGCTTATTTGGATAGTGCATTTAGTCCCAATCAAACGTTACGTCGTCCTACTAGAGATGCTTGGATAGATGAATTACATGACTTAGTTGAAACTAAATTAAAATATACTCAATCCAAACTATTACACAAAGATTTTATTGCTGATTGGTGGGACGCTTTACAAGAAGCGCGTAAAGTAGCAGACAAAATTTATACATTACTAACACAAGAAAATCTTTTACTACTATTAACTAATATTGATAAAGAAGAAGATGAAACAAAAAATAAATCTAAACAAAATAGATACAAAAGATATTTTACAGATTGGTTGCTGTTAAATGAAGTAGCAACATTACTGACAGTCAGTAATAAGCAAGAACCGCAGCTAGAAGAAATTAACAATCGACAATGGCTGATGCAATATGTTTTTCAACCCTATATAGAACAAAAACTAGAACCTAATATAGAACTAGAAGAGCTAGGTCAAAAGGATAAACAGCTATTACTAGAATTAACTTTAATAGCCAACAAAAAAAATAAAAAACTAGCTATTAGAAAGTGGATCAAAAAAGCAACAACTATACAACTATTAGAAAAAGAAAAAAATCAAGTTATAGCTACATTAGAATTTGCTTTACTTGTCTGCACTCTACAAAGAAATCTCTATCTAGTCACCAGTAGATGGCAATTTGTTAGAGAAATATTAAACCTAAATATGTCTGATTCAATGTGGTTTGAATTTCCGCCTTTAGACTTTAATCCTCTGATTCCTAATATGCCAATGGGTAATCAATTAGCCTTTCAATATCTTAAATCATATAAAGAACCATTAGGAAGTTTACAGGTTTTTCGTTGTACTGGGGTAGGACGTTGGTTATTTACTAATTTTGCTAATTTGTTTCAAGGCGATAATTTTAAACCTCCCCATTTATTAATGATGTCAGGGACAAGTTGGGCGGGTGAATCTTCCGCTTTTCATGTTGATGTTCCTGTATCGGGAATAATTGCACCAAAAGAAGAAAGAGAAATAAAAATAGAGTCAGAATTTCTATCTTTTTGTGACGATCAACAAAAACCTATATCTGTTTCGGGTACAGGAGATAAGAAAGATTATAATCTTAAAAAAATTGTTAGTAACTTAGTAAAAGAAGAATATTTAGAAAGAAAATTAAAGGAGTTAAACGGTAGAAAGATTTTATTACTTGTAAATAGTTACGACCAAGTTAATACAGTTTATGAACATCTTAAAGATTTAGGTTGGGGCGATCACGCTATTCCTTTATCTCGCGATGATGAACATCTTAATGAATGGGAAAATAATAAAGATAAATCATTACAAAGGGGACAATCGAAAGAATTTGCAACAGGTAAAGAAGAAATATTAATTGCACCATTAAAGTCCATTGAAAGGGGTCATAATATTGTTAACGTTGATGGAAAGGCCGCAATTGGCGCAGCATACTTTTTAGTTTTACCTCATCCTAGCCCCGACGATCTTTCTTATGCGATTCATTCTATAAATCGTTGGGCAATTGATAATTACAAAAAGGTTAGTGGTGAAACTTTAGAAGAATTGGGGGATAATTTTCGCAGAGATGCTTATGCTAAATGGCGACATTGGTTGCAGCTTTCGATTAGATTAAGAACTTTACCTCAAGACGAACAATATAACGATCGCAATGCTGTTTATTGGGATATTATTGTTTGTTTGTGGCAAGTAATTGGTCGTTTAATTAGGGGGAATGCTAACGCTGAAGTGTTTTGGTGCGATGCCAAATTTGCGCCCAATACAGCTAAAAATGGTGATGAATCTGACAATGTAGCAACTAGCACTTTAGTAGGAATTGCTCATTTACTGCATCCCTATTTTCAAGATGATTCCGATATACCGCAGCAAGAAAAATTAATTGTGCAGCGTTTATACAAACCTTTTTATCAAGCGATCATTCAAACAAAAAATGTATCGAGTTTACCTACAGTAAATATTTAATTTCGAGGAACAATTTTTATGGTTTATCAAACAATTTCTGCTTTAGCTTTAAAATTAAAAGCTGACTTACAATCTCAACCTTATTACGGACTACAAGTTAATAATTCGGAAGAAGCAATACAGTATCTCAAACTATTAACAGCACAACGTAACAAATACAAACAACCTGTAGACAAAACAACTATTCCTTTTAAGTCTCTTTATCAAGCATTAAGATTACTTCCTGGTTTAATTTATATTGCTGACATATATAAAGAATGTTTAGTATATAGTCCTCAAGAAATTAATAAAACAGACATTAGAGCAATTATAAACTATTGGATTGAATTAGAATTTCCTGATAATCCAACAAGTAATCGAAGAGACGGTATTACTGCTGAGGAAAGAGATATAGCACGAGAATCTTTTTCTGAAGATAATTTAATTTGGTCATCAGAAACAGTATCTTACAGAAACAATTTTAATACTTATCCAAATGGTACAGCAAATCTCGCTAACGATGATTTTATTCTGCTTCCTTATATTATGGCTGCAGAATTAACTAAACCAGAATGTACTTTTACAGTAGATAATCAACCGTTAAAATTCTATCGCACTACCTCATCTAAATTTCAACCTATAGAATTAATCTCTTGGCATCCGATAAGGGCAACAATAGGAGAAGAAATCTATTATTATTCAATTGTTTTGACAATTAAAGTCGAAACCGTACCCCATCAATCCTATCCCGAAATACATATCAAGCCTAGTATTAGAAGATGGCTGAGTTTACCTAATTCTCAACTCTCTTATAGCCATTCAAGTAATGCTTATATCTTGGCAGATTTACAATGGGGTAACGTTGTTAATCCAAATAATTTTAGTAAATGCTTTGTTTCCTATCCTATGAAGATGTATAAGCAAACAATCGATGGTGAAAGTCAATGGATACCTAATTGGAAAAATAAAAATAGAATCACTCAACTTTTAAGAAAATTAAATATATTATCTGCTACACCACAAGATATATTATCTAATCCCATAAATTATTTACAAAGCAATTCTCAGGAATCAATTGGTCTTGCTTTCAAAGAAGGAATGA
>NZ_PRLH01000035.1 GCF_003013815.1 Cyanothece sp. BG0011
CGCAGCTAAAAAGGTTTTTCCTGTTCCTGCTGGACCAATACAAAAAGTAACATCGTGTTTTTTGTATGGCTTTAATATATTGCTTTTGTCGAAAGGTTTTCGCCCGAACCACTTCCCCTCGGCGAGTTTCTTGCTAAAATAGACTTTTGTAGGTCTTGGTATTCGTCCATGCGTCCCGTATCTAACGCTTGAAACGCCGTCATTAAATCGGGACGAGAAATGGTTTTCGCTTCCTGCCAATAGGGTTGTAGCGATCGCAAAACTTTAACCACCCGTTCGACAGGTTTTTCAGGTCCATAAATACTTAATTCTTGACCGCGCAACACTAAGTTAGCCCCGGTGTGACGGGAGAGGAATTTGAGGTTTTCTTCGGCCACACCGGCTAAAGCGATCGCACTTTCATGACTGGGTAATTGAAGGGTTTGAGAAGTTTCGGTCATTTATGATGATTAATATAATCCTTTTTAAGATAATTGGCTGGTTTAAACGATGATTATTATCAAGGGTAATGAATGATTTAACCCTTTGCCTAGGGGGTTAATCAATCAATATTTCCATAACTTAACACACCCTTACTTAATTTTCTACTAATTAACCTGAAGATTGCCTCAAATAATCCTTTCAAATGAGCAAAAACAAAAAAAAAGTTAATTTTCACCGAAGAATCGAACCCGACAACTATCATCAAGCTACAGATAAGAGTATTGACCCCTAAATCTATCCTCCATTGTCATTTTTTAGTCAAGAGTTATGAAATTTGTTGATGAATATCGCAGTGCAGATTTAGCGCAGAAATATGTAGAAGAAATTAGAAAAACCGTCACCCAATCTTGGACAATTATGGAAATTTGTGGCGGGCAAACTCACTCTATTGTTAAATACGGAATTGATAGTTTATTACCCTCGGAAATAACTCTCATTCATGGACCTGGTTGTCCTGTTTGTGTTACCCCGATTGAATTAATTGATTGTGCTTTAAAAATTGCCAGTCTTTCTAATGTTATTTTCTGCTCCTTTGGGGATATGTTACGGGTTCCTGGAAGCGAAAAAGATTTATTAAGCATTAAAGCATCTGGGGGAGATGTTCGGATTGTTTACTCACCCTTAGATAGTTTAAAAATTGCTCAAGAAAATCCTGATCAAGAGGTGGTTTTTTTCGCCGTTGGCTTTGAAACCACCACACCCGCCACTGCTATGGCAGTGTATCAGGCCAAACAGCAGGGAATAACGAATTTTTCTTTGTTAGTTTCCCATGTTTTAGTTCCCCCGGCAATGGAAGCCCTTTTATCCTCTCCTAATTGTGTGGTTCAAGGATTTTTAGCTGCCGGTCATGTGTGTACAGTTATGGGTTATGAAGCTTATCAACCCATTGCCGAAAAATATCAAGTTCCTATCGTGGTTACTGGATTTGAACCCATTGATGTGTTGCAAGGAATTTACCATTGTATTCAACAGTTAGAAACAGGAAAATTTAACTGTGAAAATCAATATCTTCGTTCGGTAAAAACCCAAGGTAATTCTTTAGCCCAACAAGTGATTCAAGAAGTTTTTGAAGTGGTTCCCCGTCGTTGGCGAGGTATTGGAGAGATTGGAGAGAGTGGCCTCGGATTGCGCACAGAATACGCCCTCTATGATGCCTTAAAACGCTTTGAAGCCGACTTATCAACCATGACCCTATCAACCCCCCCAGAGGTTTGTATTAGCGGTCAAATCATGCAAGGTTACAAAAAGCCCAATGATTGTCCGGCCTTCGGAACCCAATGCACCCCAGAACAGCCCCTAGGGGCGCCCATGGTATCCTCAGAAGGAGCTTGTGCTGCCTATTACCGCTATCGACACCACCAAAAAACTCAGTAGAGTGAAAACTTACTTGTTTGGGCTGCAAGGGAGCGCCGGAGCAGGGAGAAGGGAGATTGTAAAAACTTATTTTAGAGCCAATAAAGATTTAAATAGCTACAAATCTCTACAAATATC
The DNA here is from genome assembly GCF_003013815.1 of Cyanothece sp. BG0011. GTDB lineage: Bacteria > Cyanobacteriota > Cyanobacteriia > Cyanobacteriales > Microcystaceae > Crocosphaera. The sequence goes on from NZ_PRLH01000035.1 coordinate 1,975, forward strand.
AATTATACTCACCAATTTTTTAGTTTTATCCTATTTTCTTTCTCCCCCGCTCCGATCTCCCAAGCTCCCCCACAATCCTAACTAGGATCTTTGTGATCGAGTGAAACAGCCCCTTGTTGACCCCCAATTTCTGAACAAAATATTACAAAATATTAAGAAACAATAGTGAATGTCAACACAATGCCAGAAAATAATTGGGTCAGGTTGCTTAATCATGAATCAAGTTGACTGATTCAACAGCAACCCGATTTGGTATAAGATGTCAGTTTAAGAGCATCTAATTCAATTTATTGGGAGGAATCCATCAATGAGTATTGTCACGAAATCCATCGTGAATGCTGATGCAGAAGCCCGCTACCTCAGCCCTGGCGAACTTGATAGAATCAAAGCCTTTGTGACCGGCGGTGCTGCTCGTTTACGCATTGCAGAAACCTTAACCGGTTCACGGGAAACCATCGTTAAGCAAGCCGGCGATCGCTTATTCCAGAAGCGTCCTGATGTTGTTTCCCCTGGTGGAAACGCTTACGGTGAAGAAATGACCGCTACCTGTCTTCGTGACATGGACTACTATCTTCGTTTAATCACCTACGGAATCGTTTCTGGTGACGTTACCCCCATCGAAGAAATTGGTTTAGTGGGTGTACGGGAAATGTACAAATCTTTGGGAACCCCCATCGAAGCTGTAGCCCAAAGTGTAAGAGAAATGAAAGAAGTAGCAACCGGAATGATGTCTGCTGATGATGCAGCAGAAGCTGGTTCTTACTTTGATTATGTCATTGGTGCGATGAGCTAAGACGAGTTAAAATAACTCAAACTATCCAAGCCGTCCCCAATAATTGTAAGACTGTTGAAGACTAGGCAAGATTAAGGAAGCAAAACTATGCAAGACGCAATTACCTCTGTCATTAATTCCGCCGACGTACAAGGAAAGTACCTCGATGGCTCTGCTATGGACAAATTGAAAACCTACTTCGCGACCGGAGAACTCCGTGTCCGTGCTGCTAGTGTCATCAGTGCTAACGCTGCTGCGATTGTTAAAGAAGCAGTTGCTAAGTCCTTACTGTACTCCGATGTTACCCGTCCCGGTGGTAATATGTACACCACTCGTCGTTACGCTGCTTGTATTCGTGACCTCGACTACTATTTACGTTATTCCACCTATGCTATGTTAGCCGGTGATCCTTCTATCCTCGATGAGCGTGTTCTCAATGGATTAAAAGAAACCTACAACTCCTTAGGCGTTCCCGTAGGTAGCACTGTTCAAGCCATCCAAGCGATGAAAGAAGTCACCGCTGGTCTCGTTGGTGCAGACGCAGGAAAAGAAATGGGTGTTTATTTTGACTACATTTGCTCTGGCTTAAGCTAGAACCAATAAGGGTAACAACGGACTAAAGGTTACCAAAAAGAGGTTCGGGAAGTCTAGAGTGAGTGCTAGCTGGTTAAAGGCTTAATCTTTGCTGCTAAAGATAGGTTTTGACGATCTAGTATTGACTCTTGACTCCCGAACTTTGTTATATCAGGATTTTTGAGAAAATTTAGGAGACCTCGAGCCATGCGAATGTTTAAAGTCACCGCCTGTGTTCCCAGTCAAACAAGAATTCGGACTCAGCGGGAATTACAAAATACCTTTTTCACAAAATTAGTTCCCTATGATAACTGGTTTCGGGAACAACAACGCATCATGAAAATGGGCGGTAAAATCGTCAAAGTAGAATTAGCCACAGGTAAACCTGGAACTAATACTGGATTAATGTAGATACAAAAAAGTTATCTCAAAAATTGTCGGTAGAAAAGAAAAACCATCAGTTTCTACTGAGACAACAAGGGGTCGATATGGGCCCCTTTTTATTGTCCTTGGGAAAATTTTTGGCTGAGATGGTAAACGAAGAGAAAAATTTGGGAATGCTGAGAAAGAATAGCCGAGTAGACATCATTTTCTGGTTCTAAAAATTAACCAGCCCCGAAAATAAGAGAACTGTTATAGAAGTTAATCCCTATTATTCAACCAACCCAAATTACACCCTATCGTTAACCACCCATGTCTAATCACTCTCAAGAATCTTTAAATTGTGAAGCCACTTTGATTGGTCAAAAACTTCCTGATTGTCAGGCCACAATAGTGGGTGATGAATCCCCCTCTCAACAATTGGGGGCATCAACAAATCTTAATCCTCATGAAACCCAATCCCAGACCGTTGTGACCCTGGTGAATAAATTTCTGGCCAAAGCAGTGGAAAAACAAGCCACTCACCTCGAAATTGAACCAGAAGCCAATTTTTTAAGCATTCGCTACGGCCACAAAAAAAGTCTTAAACCCCTCATCGATCCCCTACCGAAAAATTAACCTCAGCCATCTTATCTCGCTTAAAACTGATGGCTGAGTTAGACATTAACCAATCTCAAACCCGACAAAAAGGTCGCATTCGTAAACGGGGAGGCGGACGGACCATTCACTTTTTTGTGCAGACTCAACCCTGTTTTTATGGGGAAAAAATGACCATTCGTGTGGTCGATAGTGCTGTTAAACCTCCCAATTTAGAGAACTTGATTCCCAATGAACCGATGAGACAGTCTTTAGAAGAGATACTCCAAGGTTCTTCAGGGTTATTACTCGTAACCAGCACCGACAAACAAGTCCCCAGTTCCTTGCTTTATAGTCTCTTTTGTAGAAACCTATCTAACCCGAAAG
>NZ_PRLH01000216.1 GCF_003013815.1 Cyanothece sp. BG0011
TACTAACCATCCTAGCCTAAAACGGTTTCCCTTTATTTATCAATTCACCAATCAACCCTTGTCGATGTGGGGAATTAGTTGTATTGCTATTACCTTAATGTTAGGAATTGTGGGTTATTATGGTTATATTGCTGCTCCCTCATTAAGAACGATAAGAACTGCTTTAGGGTTAGTCGGAGTTTTGCTGTTTATTTTTGGCATTTTAAGCCAAAACAATCTAACAATCAATCATTACTTATCTCTGATTAAAGACAACAAAATATTATCATTACTTAATGTCAGAACAGTTTTAACTATTTTATCAACATTAGTTTTAACTTCTATTTTTTTAATTAGCTTTTTTGATGCTAATTACGGAGGGGATGCTTTTATGTATCATATCCCTTTTGCTGCTAGAATTTGGGGAATTATTCCGGCAGAACAATTTACCTTTGAAAAAAATATTGAGCATCGTTTTTTAGGATTTCCCTTACTGGCCAATTGGTTACAAGGATTTTTCTGGAATACGTTTAAACGGCCAGAAGCGACTAATTTATTGTGTTATTTTAGCTTATTAACGTTTATTGCCTATCTAAAATTTTATGTAAAAATTCCCTTTTATCTGGCTTCTCTTTCCCTGTTGGCTATCCCAATGGTTCATATGCACGCAGGGAGAAGCTATATTGATTTACCTGGCAATGTCTGTATTTCTATTCTTATCTTAACCACCTATTTTTTATATACGAATAAAGTTAAATTTAATCAACAAACTGCCATCATTGTCTTTGTTTCATCAGCCATGGCAGCTAACATGAAATTTCAATTAATGCCAGTGGTTTTCATAATTTTATGTTTTGTCTTAGCTAAGATTCTTCTTCAAAATTGGAAAACTTATGGCCGTGATAAAGATAGATTAGTTAAAACATCAAAAACCTTATTTCTCTGCTTTTTAGCTAGTCTAATAATCTTTATTATCCCCATCAAAAATATCATTACTTACGCCAACCCCTTTTATCCAGTTAAAATAGAAATTGCAGGAATTGTTCTCAATCATAATGAAGCACCTCCTGACTTTATGCACGAAAATCTTAGAAAGCTTCCTCCTCATTTGCGTTGGGGACGGTCAGTATTAGAAATTGATGCTTTTGATAGTAGAAGACCCTGGCCTTGGACCCTAGGGATGGACTTTATTTCTTGGGATGAAGAAAGATTTGGTTTAGGGGGATATTTTGGGGGTTATGTTATTTTTAATTTTATCTTGTTTATTTATTTATGTTGGCAAAACTTCGATCTTGAGGCTAGGGTTGCTGCAATTATTATGGGTTTAATGACCTTATTGACCCCCTTATTACCTCAAGCTTATGAATTAAGATACTATATGTACTGGATGATGGTGTTTGTTAGTTTAAACTGTTATTTAACCTGTCGTTTAGCTAAACAAAAACCCTCTGAAAAATTGATCAACCCTAAAAATTTGGCCTTAGTAGCAACAGTATTTATGGTGATTTTTATCACAAAAACTCGCTACTTTTTCACCATTCCTGAGTTCTCCCCTTTCACTGAACAAGTGCAGAGAACGGATATCATTGATCAAGATATTCTCAAAAGTATTAAAGATGGAGAAGAAGTCTGTATTGTTGGAAAAGCACCTCATCCATTTTTATACACTTCCTATTTTCATCCTCCTCGACAATACTCTATTAAAGCGGAATTTGATGTGCCAGACTTTATCAAAGAAGGATGCGAAGGGAGAAGAATTCTTAAATAAACTCTACTAAATTGTATTTGAAAAGGTTTTTATGGCTGAGAATGTTTACTGATCTATTATTTTGATTAATGCTAAAACTGGAAAAATATCCTGGTTTCTATCTTGTTGTTATTTTAATCCTTGCTTTCCTCTTAAGGGTTCTATTTTTAGGAAGCATTCCTAATGGTTTTTTTCCTGATGAAGCATCTAATGCTTATGATGCTTATTCAATTCTTCACACTTTAAAAGATCAATATGGAGAGTTTTTACCTTGGTATTTTAAATCAGCTAATGATTACCGTGAAGGACTCTATATGTACCTCATGGTTCCTTTTATTAAACTATTGGGACTTAACCCTTTTGCAGCCAGAATAACTTCAGCTATCATTGGAACCTTAACAGTCTTTATTGTTTATCATCTTGCTAAAGAAATTTTTAATCAAAGAATTGGTTTATTATCTGCTTTATTTTTAGCTATATTGCCTTGGCATATTCATTTTAGCCGTATCACCTTTAGGGCAATTTTACTCCCTTGCTTATTTTGTTTAAGTTTATTATTTTTCTTCAAAAGTTTGAAACACCCTAAGTGGTTAATTGTTTCAAGTATCTTATTTTCTATTAGTATCTATACTTACCATTCTGCTAGGGTTTTTATTCCTCTCTTTTTGTTAGGATTAACTATTATTTATCGCGAATATCTCTGGAAACATAAATATTATACATTTTGGGCTTTTATTGCTTTCTCTGTTCTCTTTATTCCTCAACTTATCTATCAATTATCTCCTGAGGGAATGGCACGTGCAAATACCGTAGGTATTCAAACTAATTTAAGTAAAATTATTAGTGATTATTTGTCTTATTTTAGTCTCGATTTTTTGTTTTTTGATGGTGATCCCAGTCCCCGTCATAAAATCAATAATACCGCCGGACTTTATTCTTTTCAAATCCCGTTACTTTTTCTAGGATTGTTTTTTTTATACAAGGAAAAGGGTCTTATAAATGGGTATTATATCTATGGTTAATCTTATACCCAATTCCGGCAGCTTTGATCTCTCCAGAAAGTGCCGTTAGAACTTTGGTTGTTACTCCATTATTTTCTATTATTTTTGCTTATGCTGTTGCTAAACTAACTGAATTTTCACAAGGTATTTACAAGAAAATTACAGCACTATTATTAATAGCTATTATCTCTACTAACTTGATTATTTATTGTCAGCGATATGTGTTTGAATATCCCCGATGGCATACAGATTTATGGTTATCTACTTTAGGAGAAACCATTGACTACGCTGATAAAACTTCCTATGAATGTATTATTTATAGTAGTAATGTTTATGGTACTTATGGCTACATTACGATCCCATTTTTTACAGAAATGTCTCCTAGTCAATATCATCAATTTGATGTAGATATTGTCAAAAATAAGCTCTATATGGGAAGATGGAAAGTTCAAGACTTAGCACAAATAGAAAATTTAAATCCTAATTGTCTCTATCTTCTTTATGGTGATTCCCAGAGTGATAAACCAAGGGGAAAAGACGGAGAAATTTTGGACAATAAAGGTTATCAAGAAAAACTAATTTATTCAATTAAGGCTGTTAATGATGTAAACTATTATCGTTTAGTTGAAATTGAGAAAAATGATTAAATGTCTCTAGTCTAAGTATTTATTAATGTTTTTGAGGGTAACTTACCAAATAGTTTATGATAATCTCTTGCTAGTTGTCCTCGATGAAAAAAGCCTAACTCTTCAGCAATTTCACAAACTAATGAAGAGTGAGGATTTCGGTGAAGATGTTGATGTAAAACATTGAGGCGAAGGTTTTTAAAATAATGGTGAGGAGACACTTGATAAAAGTCTTTGAAAATATATTCTAAAGTACGTTTACTTACCCCTAATTCTTGACAAATATCGGAAATAGTGAGATCAGAATACAGACTATTTCTCATCATTTCTTCTGCTTGTTTTAAAATAGAAGTCCGCCTGAGAGTGTTTTTTTTTAGGCTGAATATCTTTGGCTTCTGCTAAAGTTAAAAGAAAGTTTTTAACAAGTTCTTCTTTTAATTGTTGTTTAATAAAATTCAGCCTTAATTTTTTGATTATTAAGGATAGGTCTTGACTATTTAAACTAAATAGTATTTGATAAAGTTGATGACAAGATTGTTGTAAACTGCGAATTTTTTCAGGGGAGCAAGTCACCATTGAACATTGAGAAGAATTTAGAAACTTTTTCGCTTCTGGTAAATCTAAAATTTGACATAATTGATTGAGATAATCTTCATGTACATAAAGCTGAAACCGATTAGAAAAAGGCGTTTGAACTACTGAAAATTCTTTTTTAGGGGGTATAATTCCAATATAATTATTTTCTACTTGATATAAATTTTGAAAAAAAACACGCTTGGGTTGAACAGGAATTGCAAAAAACCACGTTTTAGCATCGATGATTCCCTCCTGACTATTTAAACAATTACGTTGAGACAACTCTAACATTACTTGCTTTGTAATTAACTTTGAAAGATAGCCTTCAAACTGACCACTACTGAGTTGTAAAGCACCGAATTCTATGAATTCTCGGAACTTACAAAAGTGAGAAAAATCAGAATAATATTCACTTTTAAAAGTGATCTCATTAGACTCAATTAAAACGTTGGTTTTGTTGTCAAACAGAAACATTTATTATAACTCCTTAGTTATAAAGTAAATTAACTACTTTTTCCCATCAATTCAAAAACTTGCGTTTTTTAGATCATCTCAGAAAAGACGACTTGATAGCATCAATTATATGTTTTAGAAAAAAAAGCATTATTATGTTGCAAAAATCAGCAATCTTGTACGTTGAAAAGATTAGATGTACAAAAACCACTGGAGAGGCAGGTGATGACGATATCTGTCTGAAAATCACCGTTGATGGAAATACCCGCTACTATCCCTCCAGTACATCTTCCTACAAATTCTACAAGGGAGGAGGAACGCAGTATGTGGACCTTACCATCAATGTTACCTACGCCAATAAAGTTGTCTTTGAACTGATTGAAAAAGACAGTGAAAATATCAGTAGCAGTAAAAATGAGTGGGTTGGTAGTCATACCCTGACCAGAGGTTCTGTCAATAGTTCTCCTGAGTCCCGTACCGTTGATATGGATGCCAATGGAGAGACTTCAGGAGAATATACTTTGACCTATCGGATTATTTCTGATCCGATTCCCACCCTTCGCCTCTTGGGTATTCGTTGCGAACAGCAATCTGCTGGAATGAATGTGGATTTGGTAGAAACGATCGCTAGTGTGGCAAGTACCGTCACCGAAGAAGCAGGAAAAGTCATTAAAAAGAGTCCCCGTCCCCGTGCCAAAGCCATTGGGAGTGCCTTTAAAGCAGCTTCTAAAGTTTTGGAAGCTGTGGGAAACATCGGGGAATGGATCGGCCGTATTATTGAAGGTAAGTGCGATGAAGTCTATATGGATCATGTAGAAGGCACGGGCAACTATAACGGGGCTTTCTTTCCCCCAGAGGGACAGGGCAATTACGTCAACATGAGAAGTGGGGATGAAATCTATTTTGAGGAAAAATACGGTCATTACTTCCGATTTCCCTTGGATCGAGGGCCAGTCACCATCCAATTCCGAGAGCATGATGGTGGCAAAGCAGACATCAATATCGGTACGCTGAAAGTTGTTCCTGATGAACTCAATTACAATTCCAGTGCCGGAGTGGTTTCAGAAAGCGCTACGGTAAACGGTGGAGTTGCCGTTATGGATGGACCGGCGGTGGTGGAATTAGCCGACAGTTACGGAGAACGGGGGGGAGAAGGCGCACTTTACCATATCTGTTACAGTGTAGGATTTGAAGACTGGTGCTTACCCGCTATCGCAGCAGAACAGGAAGGAGGCGTTCAACCCGAATCTGGCAAAACCTATAGCATTGTTGCCAAGCACAGTGGCAAAGCGATTACTGTACATCAGGGTTCCCAAGAAGATGGGGGAAATGTCAATCAATGGAGCTTTGTACAAGGAAACAACCAGTTGTTCAGATTAGAAGATCAAGGCAATGGCTATTACAGCATCATTGCCAAGCATAGTGGCAAAGCACTTAGTGTAAATAGTGCTTCCCAAGACGATGGGGCAAATGTGGATCAATGGAGTTTCTTACAACAAAACAATCAGTTGTTCAGACTAGAAGATCAAGGCCATGGCTACTATAGCATTATCGCCAAGCATAGCGGAAAAGCCGTGACTGTCAATAGCTGTTCTCAAGAAGATGGGGGAAATGTTGATCAATGGAGATTTTTACAAGGAAATAACCAGTTATTTGCCTTTAAGCCCGAATAATGTCCCCACCAACACACAATCTATCCTTTAATCTTTCCAACATTTACGGTGAAATTATGTTCAATTTATCTTCTCTAACCCTATCTCGTTGTTTATCTGCTGGTGCAGTCTTTGCCAGCACCTTAACCCTTGTTCCTTCTGCTTATGGCTTTAATCAAGTCGATGTTGATACGTTTAGAGATGAGGGTTCCTGTAATCTTTGTGACATATCAGGTGCTGATTTGTCTGGTGAAGGGTTTCTTTTTCAGAATTATTTCCAGGTAAATGCCACAGGGACTAATTTTCGGTTCACAGATTGGCTTGCTGTTTCTAACCCTGGGGAGATCATTGAGAGTGATTTTACAGGTGCAGATTTTACATTTTCATTTTGGGAGCCATTGGGTGCATTTAGTAGTATTTTTGTTGATACAAGTATATTCACCAATGCTATTTTCAACGATACCTTTATGGAGGATGTGGAGTTCGTAAACAGCATCTTCACCAATGCTAGTTTCAACAATGCAGATATGCAGAATGTAAGTTTCAGAAACAGCATCAATGCTCCTACTGGTTTCTCTTTGCTATCCTCAACCCTCACTCCCCAAAATACCGGAACCGACTTAACTGGGACTTCTTTTCTGGGGGCTGAAATTTTCGATAGTAGTTTTGAAGGGGCAGACTTTGCTGATGCTGACTTATCAGGAGCAAGCTTCCGAAATGTTAACCTGCTAGGAGCAAACGTCAATCAACAACAGTTGAATAGTTTGGCTTTCTTTTCTGGGACTTTACCCGATGGCACAATTGTCAGTGTTCCTGAACCTTCAATGATGCTTGGATTGTTTCTTTTTGGAGGACTGGGTTTAGCCCGTCGTAAAAATTGAGCCTCTGAAATTGATAAGGAAGACAATTGAAGTGTGAATAGGCAAAGAAAATGAATCAATAATTGATAAAAAAATCTTGGCCTACTTGACAGAATTAGTGTTCATTATTCGTAAAAACTTACCCTATTTTTAAGGAGAAAAACACGATGGCTATGATTGGCGAAATTAAATTGTGGACTGGTAACTTTGCCCCTGTGGGTTGGCGATTTTGTGATGGCTCAAAATTAGACGCGGCGAACTTTGATGTTCACGCTCTTTGTTCTATTATTGGCGATCGCTATGGATCATCGGATGGACGGTATTTTGAATTGCCAAATTTAGAACCAGTTCCTGATAAAGATGGACGGGGCGTATCCCGCTATATCATCTGCGTAGAAGGTGAGTATCCCAGAATGCCTTAGTCCGTAGGGTGGGCATTGCCCACCTTAGTATTACCGTCTTGGGGTCTCCCCAAGTAGAGCAACTGGCGTACCCAAACGCCTTGGGAGAGTCCGGCCGCTGGGTTCTTAATGGCAACATTGAGAATCTAAGCCGTCTCGTTGAGCAAGGAATTTCTGGTAGTGATACGGAGAGAATCCCCCACTATAATCTGTGATTTAGTGGGGGAGTATGTCAATATGTAAAAATGCTTGAATAGATTGATAGGTGTCTTCGGGGGATTCTTCAGGTAAAAAATGCCCACAGTTTAGAGCTTGTCCCTGAACATTAATTGCTCTTTGTTTCCAGCTATTAATAACATCATATTTTTTTTCAATCACTCCTTTATTTCCCCACAAAACTAACACAGGACATTCTATTTTTTTATCCATATCTGTGCGATCATGTTCTAAATCAATGCTTGCAGATGCTCGATAATCTTCGCAAGTTCCATGAACCGTTTTAGGATCACGAAAACATCTTAAATATTCTCTCATTGCTTCTGAAGTAAAGGGATGATCGTTTTTACTCCAACTTTCTAAACAATGAATTAGAAAAAAGTCAGGATTTTGATTAATTAAAGTTTCAGGAAACGGGAAAGGTTGAATCAGAAAAAACCAATGATAATAAGCTGTAGCAAATTCTTGGTCTGTTTCTGTGTACATTTGATAAGTCGGCGCAATATCTAATAAAGCTAATTTTTTGACTTTATTGGGATAGTCTAAGGTTAAACGATGGGCAACCCTTCCCCCGCGATCGTGTCCTATCAAGTAGAATTGATCATAACCTAATTGTGTCATGACTTCTATTTGATCCTGCGCCATAACTCGCTTAGAATAATTATAATGATTAGCCATACCTACAGGTTTATCACTGTCTCCATAACCTCTTAAATCGGGTATAATGACGGTAAAGTGTTCAGCCAATTGTGAGGCAATTTTATGCCACATAACGTGGGTTTGGGGATACCCATGTAACAATAATATGGGGTATCCTTCCCCTCCTTTCACCAAATTAATTTTAACCTCTGAAGTTTGAATGACGAGGTTTTGAAAATTAGCAAACATTGACATGATATTAGTTTGGGTCTTAACTTTAATATTAGATTAAAGCAGTTAAAAAAGCTTTAAAATATTAATATTCTTTACTTTAAGTTGACAATTATGGGAATTGAAATTGAACGTAAATTTTTAGTTATTAATGATAATTGGCGTACTTTAGGAATCGGAAAAGTTTATAAACAAGGTTATATTTTAACCGCCGATAACATGACAACAATTCGAGTTAGAATTATCGGCAATGACGCTTATCTTACCATTAAAAGTAAAACAGAAGGCATTAGTCGTCATGAATTTGAATATTCTATTCCTTTAGAAGATGCAGAAATTATGTTGAAAACATTATGCGATCGCCCTTTAATTGAAAAGGTTCGCTATACCATCAATCTAGACAATTTAATTTGGGAAATTGACGAATTTCAAGGGGAAAATGAAGGACTAATCATCGCAGAAGTTGAGTTAAAAAGTGAAACTGAAGTCATCAATATTCCCGACTGGGTTGGTGAAGAAGTTAGCCATGATCCCAGATACTATAATGTTAACTTGGCTAAAACTCCCTACCTAAAATGGTAATATTAAATCCCTTTACAAATCTTTCAATTCTATTTCTCGTTTACTAAAGGGTAAATCTTGATTAATCGCCTCAATTTCTTCTTGTTCCATTTCATTAATTTGGGGAATATAATTACGAAGAATTTGAGTCATTTTTTGGTCATAAAATCGGTGTAAACTATAATTAGGAGTAGCAGGGAAACCCCGTCTTCTTTTATGTCTTCCGCCGGCACCGGGATCAAACATTTTAATCCCTTCTTTGATCGCCCATTCGATGGGTTGATAATAACAAGCTTCAAAATGAAGACAGTCATATTCTTCAAACGATCCCCAATACCGACCATATAAATTATCATCTTTTCTAATACAAAAAGATAAACCGACTGGTTTATGATCATCATAATCGGTATAAGCAGCAGCTAAGACCACCCGATGGGAATAATTAGGATAAAGTTGCTCAAAAAATTTACGAGTTAAATATTTACTCCCCCAATAAAATTTTTCACAAGTATTATTATAAAATCCATAAATCATCGGATACAAATGATGGGGAATATCATCTCCGGTTAATACTTTCATAGTCAGATTAGCTTTATTAACCGCTTTTCTTTCTCGTTTAATATTCCGTCTTTGATTAGCATTAAACTGTTTTAAGTAGTCATCAAAACTGTTAAAATTAGGATTAGACCAAATATAACTATGATGTAACCAACTACTAAACCCACAATTTTCTATGATGGGTTTCCAGTCAGGATCAACAAATAAAAAATGACATCCAGATAGTTTATTTTGATCACAAAAATGATCAATGGCTGCTACCATTATCTTGGTAATTTCTGCTTCATTTTCATTAGGAGCAATTAAAAAACGATAACCCACCGCAGGGGTAAAAGGGGTCATTCCCAATAGTTTAGGATAATAAGAAATCCCCAAACGATGGGATAAATCAGCCCATTGATGATCAAAAAACAAATTCCCCGTAACTATGACCTTTAATATATAAAGGGGCAGCACCAATTAACTGTTTATCTCGCCATAGTGTAAGATGACAAGGTTGCCATCCTGTGCGTGGGGTAGCACTTTTAGAGGTTTCGATATTATTGAGCCATTCCCATTCTAAAAAAGGGGTTTTTAACGGGGTTGCAAGTTCATCCCAAACCTGTTTAGGAATTTCCGAAACTTTTTGTATCCAACTAACAGAGTATTGGGGTTTTACTTGTTTAAACATAGGTTAAGGGCGGTGAGAAAACTTTCTCTCTAGGATAATGAATTTTGACTGAGATGACAGCCTAAACGCCCTATTCTCTAACTTTTTCATTAAAGTCAAGCATTTTACCATTGCTCACTGATTGCTGCTAATTTTTGCCAATCTCGAACAATAATCGTTCCACCTCTTTGATAAATGACGATCCTTTGAGTTTTT
>NZ_PRLH01000215.1 GCF_003013815.1 Cyanothece sp. BG0011
GGATTAAATGCCGTTATTCGTGCAGTGGTATATCATGCGGTAGGAACCTATAACTGGGAAGTCATCGGCATCAAAGAAGCGACGCATGGATTAATGAGTGATCCCCCTAAGTGTATCCAATTTCAACTAGAGACATTAGATAATTTAAAGTTAGATATATTGGATAATTTATTGTTAATGGGAGGTACAATTTTAGGCACCACTAATAAAGGGAATCCCTTTGCTTTCCCCATGAGTGACGGGACATTACGCGATCGCTCCTCAGACATTATTAACGGTTATCATAAGTTAGGATTAGATGCTTTAATCGGCATTGGAGGGGATGGTAGTTTAGCCATCTTGCGCCGTTTGGCACAACAGGGAGGCATTAACCTCGTAGGTATTCCCAAAACTATCGATAACGATGTCGGTGCAACAGAGGTGTCTATCGGGTTTGATACCGCCACCAACATCGCCACAGAAGCCCTTGATCGTCTTCATTTTACCGCAGCCAGCCATAACCGGGTCATGGTTTTAGAAGTGATGGGAAGAGATGCCGGACATATTGCTTTAGCAGCCGGTATTGCAGGGGGGGCAGATGTCATCCTCATTCCTGAAATTCCCTATAAAATAGACAAAGTTTGCCAAAAAATTCGCAGTAGACAGCAACAAGGTAAAAATTTTTGTTTAGTAATGGTATCCGAAGCAGTACGAACGGAAGTCGGGGAACAAGTCAGTCAAATACAGCAACTAGGGGAAGATCGCTTAGGGGGTATTGGCAAGTATATTGCCGAACAAATAGGGGCGAAAACAGGGGCAGAAACTCGTGTAACCGTCCTTGGCCATATTCAACGGGGGGGGATACCTTCCCCTATGGATCGCCTCTTAGGTTCAGCTTTTGGGGTGGCTGCGGTTGATTTAATTGCTGAGGGAAAATTTGATCAGATGGTTGCATGGAAAAATCGAGAGATTGTCAGTGTTCCCATTGCTGAAGCGATCAAAACCTATCGTACGGTTGACCCAGAAGAAACGTTAGTCAAAACGGCCAGAGGGTTAGGTATTTGTTTAGGAGATTAAAGCGATTGACCGATTCAAGGAATTAGGTTTTGCAACGATAACGATAGATTAAGGGTTTAACAGGGAGTTGAACCCTTATTTTTATTCTGTTGTCCAAATAAGCAGAAACTCCGACGGGACTACCCGCGGAGATCAAAATGGTTATGTTATATAATTACATAAATCTCAAAAAAAATACTCTGTCTTTAAGGAGATTTAATATTTTGCATTGTAACGAAAAAAAAATTAACATAGGGATACGCCAAAGTACAGGAAACTCACAAAGATAAAAATATGGATAAGCTCCCTGTCGGACTTGAACCGACGACCTACTCATTACAAGTGAGTTGCTCTACCAACTGAGCTAAGGAAGCAAGTCAATTTAGGTTTACACCTTATTATCATAGCAATTATAACATAAACAGAGCGAATAAACAGAGCCAGCACGGTTAGAATGTCAAACTAAGAAGCAAAAAGGAATACAATAAAGTTAAACGTCATATCTCTCTCTCAAAAAACACTGAATTACTGCTATGACAACATCTATTAATTTTTCATGAGGGAATTTATCAATCTTTTATAAGAAAATCAAAGTTTTAATTAAATTACAAAAAAAACCATCAACTTTTCTTCAGTCTTATTTCTGTAGATAGATGTTGTTATTTTATTTTATCAGTAACGTTAATATTAGGAATAAATTCCTTGACAATTAACGGATTTAAGGTCATATAGATAATGATGCAATATCGAACAACAGTAGGATGGTCTCTCATTACATCGGGTATTGTTACCCTTTTACTAAAAGTGCTTCCTGGTAATTCATTATGGTGGGGAATTGCTTTTTTAATTATTGGGATCGCTGTACTCTATTTAAGAAAAAGCGATAACGTTCTTGAACGTTAAGTTAAATTAGTTTCCATCAGCCAAAATATTATCACCTCCCTATATTAATATAGTCAAAGATTCTTTTTGTGATCAGTTTTTGACTATATTTTTAGTTTTCTATAAACTAGTTCTTGTACCTTCAATAAAATTACTGATGAAGGTAGAGAACTCTAGAACAGGGGGGTTTAATTTTGCTCCTAATGGTTATAGAATTGATTTTATTCGTTTTAGTAGGTAAGTTTTCTTATCTTGGTGTAAGATATCAGTGAAGAGAAATCAAGTTAATGAGTTAATTGATAGGTCAAAAGTACAAAAAAAATTACTATGGAAATTAATTTAGTCCAACGTTCATTAAAATTTTACAGTCTTGCTTTTTTTGGAATCATTTTAATTAGATATTTTTTGGTAGCAGGATCAACCTATTTGTTTTTTTATTCATCCTTAAGTGAAAGCTTTGCTAACCCCTATTTAGAGTCCCCCGCTCCCTCTCGTAAGTTAATTTACCAAGATATTAAACTGTCTATTTTATCCTCAATCATCTTTGCGATCGTAGCTGCTTTAATTATGTCAAGTTATGATTCGGGATTAACTTGTCTTTATAGTGATTTTCAAGGTCATCAATTATGGTATTTTATCATTAGCTATATCGGTGTTTTAATTCTCCAAGATAGCTATTTTTATTTTACCCATCGTTTGTTTCATCATCCCTTCCTTTTTCATAAACTACACCGAGGACATCATCAGTCACGCTATCCAACTCCTTGGACTTCCTTTGCTTTCGATCCCTTAGAAGCTGTTGTTCAGTCTTTATTTTTTGTTGTAATTGTTTATGTTATTCCACTACATTTTATCACCCTCATTGCAGTTTTAATAACCATGACGATCTGGGCTGTTGTCAATCATTTAGGACTCGATCGCTTACCTTTGTCCTTTCCTCATCATTGGTTAGGAAAGTGGTTTATTGGACCGGCTCATCATTCTCTTCATCATTTAAAATATCAGATAAATTATGGGCTATATTTTACTTTTTGGGATAAAGTTCTTGGCACACAAGACCCTAATTATGAAAGCCAAATAAGAGAATAATTATTCAACCTCACCTAACATAATTGCTACGCCACGAGTGGTTTCAAACTCTTCGCAAAATAAGATAATTGAGATAGTCATAGGAATCCCTAATATAGCACCAGGAATTCCCCAAATCCACCCCCAAAATACAATAGAAAACAAAGCAATAAAAGGAGAGAGTTGCAGCGTTTTTCCCTGTATTCGGGGATCAACAAAATTTCCCATTATTACTTGAATAATCCCTAATCCTATTACTGTTGCAATACCGCGAGGAATGCCATTAAATAAAATAGCAATTAAGGTGGGAGGAATCACAGCAATAATTGAACCAAGGGTAGGAACATAGTTAAGAATAAAAGCAATTAAACCCCAAACTAAAGCAAGATCAACCCCAATAATTAAGCACCAAATACCCGTTAAAATTCCTGTTAAAATGCAGGTAAAAGTCATGACGGTTAGATAACGCCGTAATTTCTCGCTAGTATTGCCCACAGCATTAATAATATGTTGACTCATTCGAGATGAAAAAGCTTGTTGAACTTTGCGCTTATATTGACTAACTTCTAAAAGTAGTAAAATCAGCAAAGAAATGGTTAAAATTAATAAACTTACGGTTGACACCAGTGTTTGAAATCCAGTAATTGCCTGTTGTGTTAACTGAATGGGTGTATTATTGATTTGAGAATTAAATTGAGGTACGGGTAAACCATAATTATTCGCCCAATCTTGAACCGTTTCCCACATTTCTTCTAAACGATCCAGATATTTGGGAATTTTGGGTTCAATAATTTCTGCACTTAATGACAATGCGCCTTGGGCTAACGCAACAACACCCCCAAGTACCAATAAAACAATAATTAAACTTAACCAACGAGGCAGCTTTTGTTCAAGTTTGTTTTGTAAAGGATAAACTAAAACAACAATAAAAAATGCAAAGGCCAAGGGCATTGAAATGGGTTGAGTTGCTTTAAGAGCAGCTAAGACGAGAATAATGGCAATAATGGCCATTAAAATTTGAGTTGTTTGATTAGATACTTTCATGACTATTGTTCCTCAATCAGATTCGTCGTTAAAGAGGATAAAAAACTCATTAATAACGTTGATTTATTGTTATTTATTTACTGAAGTTAATTATTATTAAATTCAATTGTTTTGAACATAGCATCTAAAATTTGCTTATTTTTTGGATAATTATTACCTGGAACATCATAGGTCGTTGCAATCATCGTGCGGTCGCCTAAATCCACAATATAGCTATAGCTTTGTTGACCTTTTGGTAACATGGCTCTACCAGTAGATTGCCTTTCAACGGCTACTGCTTGATAAGAATCAATGGTAAGGGTTTCTTTTGAGAGGTGTTTCTCTCCTAAATTTTCTTGACTGACTAAATCAAAAGGTGTATTTTCTTCTACTCTTAAATAAATGGCTTTACTAATACTTTCAGTTTGTTCCGGAACTTTAGCAGAAGTCGGATCAAAAACTTGGCAATCGTTCATAACCTTACCCGAATTGGTTTGCCAATCTTGAGGATAATTAACTTGATAACCAACTTTTTGATTGCTACAAGTTTGGGTTAAATTAATGTTACTGTTGTTTTCATTTTGGCTAAGTAATGATTGTGATTTAATTGAGTTTGAAAAGTTTAAATTATCACAACTACTTAATAGGGCAATAAAAAAAAATAAAATTAACTTTATATAACTGAGTGAGGTTTTCATCTGATTCAGGCCTTATTTATTGTCGTAGTAAAAATCATTAAACCTAGGCAATGGGTAATAATCAAACTGTTTCAACCCTTCGACCTTACCAATAATTTAATACTTAATACTAAATAGCAAGTCCATTGAAATCACCAATCACCTGGTGAAAACAAGACAACAGATCATTTTCATCCATTATTGAAACTGGCTATAAATACTCTGATCTTAGTCCTCTTAGAAAAATAATTAATCTTTCTCAGGTTATAAATTTCAAAATAGTTGAAAAACATCACAAAAATTACCCCACACTGATTTGCAGTCAGTTTATGGGGCTTCTATGGATAGCGAACAATGTTTAAGCAATACTATTTTCAATCGCCCAACGAGCTAACTCGGTGCGGTTGTGAAGATTCGTTTTATTAAGCATATTAGAAACATGACTTTCTATGGTGCGTTGACTGACACTGAGTTTTTCAGCCACATCTCGATTAGATAGCCCTTGAGCTACTAACTGAACCACTTTTGTTTCCGTTGGGGTCAATTCTACGTTACTGGGAACCTGAATACGGGTGCTATCGTCTAAGGAAATATTAGCCTTATGACGCATTAAACGGCTCGCTTGTTTGAGAGATGATTCGACTTGAGCCACTAACTCCTCTGGTTCAAAGGGCTTTACCATATAGACATCAGCCCCGGTATTCAGTCCTTTTACCCTGTCTTGGCTTTGTCCTTTGGCAGAAAGAAACATCACAGGAACCCAACTGGTACGAGCATCTTGACGCACTTTTTCAATGAGGGTATAACCGTCCATTTCGGGCATCATCACATCACAGATAATCATGTCAGGAATCTGTTTAGTTAAGACTTCGAGGGCTTCTTTGCCATTTTCTGCGGTGGTTACTTCGTACCCTTGAAATTCAAGATAATCTTTCACCAGCAAAACTAGGTTAGGATCATCATCAACTAATAATAAGTGTTTATTATCTTTTTGTGAGTTATCTTTTAAGGGTGCCATCTTGTTTTCTCAGCTAAATTTTGATAAGGATTCTGTGTAGAGGTTATGGTGGGAATTAAAACGATGTTAATTCAATCTTAACCTTGGAGGATTGTTTTTAAGTAACAGTTTATTACGTCTTTTGATCTATTATCTCATGATCAAGGTCAGTGGATTTATTTTTAATGGTTTTGAATGGGGGTTTATTCAAGGGTTGAGGTAACGCATGGGTACAGAAGGCATAGTCTTCGACGATTTTATTACCAATGAGATGTTCTTGAATAATGCGTTCAATCACTTCAGGGGTTGCTTGACGATACCAAACACCATCAGGATAGACCACTAGAATTGGCCCATCCATACAAACTCGCAAACAATTGGCTTTCGTGCGAAAAATACAAGAAGGTTGTGCTTCTGTGACTTGGTCAAGTTTGAGTTCTTTGAGACGACGTTTAAGATAGTCCCAAGCCTCTAAACTGGTTGCTTTAGGGCAACATTTGGGTTTCGTTTGGTCTGCACAAAGAAACAAATGTCTTTGAATTTGAGTGAGTCCCAAGGTTTTGATGGTTTGTGATAACGTATCTTGGGATTCTAATGGGGTTTGAATGTCGGGTGCTATTTCTTCTGAAGTATTAACAACCGGTTCGTTCATTTATATTTATTCTAGAAGGATTCATGGCCTATTTTACCCTGTAACCCTGTTTCTCGGAAGTGGGAAAACACAATTATTTTAAAAATTTACCCTTATTAAATAAACTATAGTAATATCATTGAGTTTTCTATTTATTTTAATTGCAGTTCCTCAGTATGATTACGATTCATACTAAAATATCTTTAACTTGAAACACCTATAAACTAGATAAAAGGGATTGATTATCATAAATAATCAATTAACTTACCATTTCAAAACTGCAGCATCTGCCCCTTGTTCCCGTCGGATTTTTCCATCTTTTTCAAACCAGTCAATCACTTGTTGATGGGTTAAATCTTCTACAGAAACCTCTAAATCTTTAGCAATGATAGTTAATAATCTCAAAGAAGAAATAGTTAAACGAGTTAAAAACTTTTCGGATGCAGTTAATAATGCTTTATCCACATCGGCTGATTCTCCAGGGGTTAAAAATTGAGCAGGAGATTGAGGCTGATTCATATTAATTAATGGTTACTGAGTTTAAACGATATAGTCTATATTACAAAAATTTTTCTATCATTCCAAGAGCTAGGTCTATACAAAATATTATAACCTAGATAGAATAAGCAAAAGGCAATAACATTAATAATAAAAAATCAATCACGGCTATTTTTTAACCCGAATTAAATACCCACAATTATGTTCCCCTTCATTAATCCAATGGGTTCGTTCTATAATACAATCGGGTAAAATTTCGGCAAACATTTCTAGTTCATGACCGCATACGGTTGGGTAAGACTCTGCTACCTCAGAAATAGCACAATGGTGTTCAGCCAGGAGATAACCTTCCTCTTGACCATTTAAGCCATTTTCCTCATTAGCATGGTGTAGTTCAGCCATATAACCCTCTTCCTGTCGCAGTTTAACTAACGTCTGCACCCTCTCCTTTAAGGAACCTTGACCCATGCGTCGTCGATAATCATCAGCTTTCCGTTGCCATTGCTTGCGTAATATCTCTTTGACCTGGTTTTCTCCCATTGTCTCCGTTAAGGTATCTAAAAAAGACACCGCAAACTCTCCATATTGATTGGGAAAGCGATCGCGGCCCTGTTTACTGAGAGAATAGATATATTGGGGTCGTCCTAACCCTCCTTGCAAGGGATGATGTTCGAGTAATCCTTCAGTTTCGAGGTCTTTTAAATGACGGCGCGTTGCTTGGGGGGTGATTTCGAGAGATTCAGCGAGTTCGGCTGCGGTAGCTCGACCCTGTTTGAGTAAATATTGCAAAATGTCTTCTTTGGTGGAAGGAGGCTGTATAGTAGTCATTTTTAAAACTTATCAGTCAGATATATAAGAAATGTAACGATCGCGCTTTAGAAAAGGTTACACAAAAATTTTAGGGGAATGTGACTTTGACAACAATTGAGTTGTTAATCTATTGTAAGCTATAATAAA
>NZ_PRLH01000085.1 GCF_003013815.1 Cyanothece sp. BG0011
ATTTTGACCCGTAAATCATAATCGATATTAACCGAAGGTAATAGATTTTGTGCTTTAACTAAACTATTTTGTAACTCCTCTTGTTGAGATTGATAAGTTTCACAGAATTTTTGAGGATCACGATCAAATTCTGATCTTTGTTCTACAATTTGTACTCGTAAATTAGGTTCTTTAACGGTGTGGATCTCTGCGTGCATTCCAAAACGATCCAGTAACTGAGGCCGTAACTCTCCTTCTTCGGGGTTTCCCGATCCCACTAAAACAAATCTAGCCGGGTGTCTAATAGAAATTCCTTCTCTTTCTACTGTATTCCAACCACTGGCCGCAGAGTCTAATAATACATCTACTAAGTGATCGTCGAGTAGGTTAACTTCGTCTACATATAAAATGCCTCGGTTTGCCTTAGCTAATAACCCAGGTTCAAACGCTTTGACCCCTTCTGATAAAGCCTTTTCAATATCAATGGTGCCACAGACTCTATCCTCCGTTGCGCCAAGGGGTAAGTCAACCATGATTACTTTTTTGTGAGCAACGGGTAACGATCCTTCTTCTTCTAATACTTGACGGACATTATCACTCATCAAATCAGGATCAGAGGGATGAGAGTTAAACGGATCATTTTCCACGACATCAATTTCAGGAAGTAAGTCAGCTAAAGCGCGGATAGTGGTTGATTTTCCTGTGCCGCGATCGCCCATAATCATGACACCGCCAATTTTTGGGTCAATGACATTGAGGAGTAAGGCCAGTTTCATTTCTTCTTGGCCAACAATGGCCGTAAAGGGAAACACAACGCGATGGGTTTTTGGGGGTGCTTGTAAGGTTGCAGTCATCTAGGTTATTCGGTTTGTTCTCAGTCTAATTTTGCTATGCGATCGCTTACTTGGTCAATCTTTCCTATTGTGCCATGGGATATTAGCTTTCAACCAGTTCATTGACCCTTGCTTTTGACATAGTGCTATGGGTGGAAATAATTTCTTTTATATACCCTCTTTAATATAAATAATCTATTCACTTCAGTAGAAGCAACCCCAACGAAAAATTTTTATCTTGAGATTATAGAGAGGTTAACAAATTACAAGGAGAATCAATTATGAAATCATTGATGAAACAATCTGCATCTTGGCTATCTTTAATCGTAGTTGGAACCCTGACAGTTTTTCCTTCCAAGGTTAATGCACAAAATGCACAATCAGACTGGCAAGAGGATTGTTTGATGGACGCTGAAGATTATGTTGAGCCTAATATGTTAGCAATGATGGCTTATCGTGGAGCTTTTGCAGAAGAAGGCATTCCTGGTTATGTTAAATTTCAATCAGAATTTAGCTCAGGTGATGTTACTGGTGAAGAAATTGTTAATGCCGCTATTGAAAACTGTATGTTAAGCAGACGATATACCCTAGAACGCAATAGTGCTTATGTAGAAGACGTTGAAAGTCAAGTTCAATATTTGCTTCGCGCTCAATAATTTTAATCTTCTTAGGCTCTCCTGTGAGAATTAGATATGTAGCTAATTATTGCAAAAGAAATAAAACCCATTCACCTGAGTTATTTAGTTCAGTCTTAGAAGAAGTCGAGACAATGCAAGGAATTTTAGTTGTTACTCTTCAAAAGTTAAAGTCTTAACAACCCTCCTGTCAACTGCCTTCTACCTTCTGCCTCAGACTAAAGCTTTAGTCCAGTAGGGTGGGTTAGACGGCGATAAACTCAAGGTTTACTAGAAGCTAATCATCCGTCGTAACCCACCATTTTAGAGACTCATCGGAATTGCTTGTTGTAAAGTTGATTCTCTTGTCAGTTTAGAGACTGCTATGTCACCGAGTTGAGATGGATCTGATTGGTCTTGCATCCTATCTAGATTAAAAATCACAATCACACATTAAAGGTAATACCGTAATACTGTAATACTATTTATCCAATATTTTGATGATCTTCAAGTTAATCTGGAAACTTTTTTTGCTCTTAAAACCCTTTCTCTGACTAGCTTTCAAAGAAAGAGGGAAAATATTTTAGAAAAAAATCAAAAAAAGGGTTGACATTCCCTGTTGGTTTGGTTATATTTGTAAATGCGCGGTTGAGAGCGAAACGCAAACGACGCGCTCCGAACCTAGACAATTCTATAGTTTGAAAGCTGATAAACAACACAGCCCTTGTTAATTGAAACAATTATATTCTATTTGTTCCTAGTTGTCTAGGAAACAGTAGAAAAAAATCAATTCACCCTCTATATTTCGATTAATCGGAATTATAGAGTCAAGGAAAAAAATGGAGCCTATGCTTCAAACTTTCCACCACGGAGAGTTTGATCCTGGCTCAGGATGAACGCTGGCGGTATGCCTAACACATGCAAGTCGAACGCAGTCTTCGGACTGAGTGGCGGACGGGTGAGTAACGCGTGAGAATCTGCCTTCAGGATGGGGATAACAGTGGGAAACCACTGCTAATACCCAATATGCCGAAAGGTGAAAATTATTTTGCCTGAAGAGGAGCTCGCGTCTGATTAGCTAGTTGGTGGGGTAAAAGCTTACCAAGGCAACGATCAGTAGCTGGTCTGAGAGGATGAGCAGCCACACTGGGACTGAGACACGGCCCAGACTCCTACGGGAGGCAGCAGTGGGGAATTTTCCGCAATGGGCGAAAGCCTGACGGAGCAATACCGCGTGAGGGAGGAAGGCCTTTGGGTTGTAAACCTCTTTTCTCAGGGAAGAAGATCTGACGGTACCTGAGGAATAAGCATCGGCTAACTCCGTGCCAGCAGCCGCGGTAATACGGAGGATGCAAGCGTTATCCGGAATTATTGGGCGTAAAGCGTCCGCAGGTGGTTTTTCAAGTCTGCTGTCAAAGACCGAAGCTCAACTTCGGAAAGGCAGTGGAAACTGGAAAACTAGAGTTCGGTAGGGGTAGCGGGAATTCCCAGTGTAGCGGTGAAATGCGTAGATATTGGGAAGAACATCGGTGGCGAAGGCGCGCTACTGGACCGAAACTGACACTCAGGGACGAAAGCTAGGGGAGCGAAAGGGATTAGATACCCCTGTAGTCCTAGCTGTAAACGATGGAAACTAGGTGTGGCTTGTATCGACCCGAGCCGTGCCGTAGCTAACGCGTTAAGTTTCCCGCCTGGGGAGTACGCACGCAAGTGTGAAACTCAAAGGAATTGACGGGGGCCCGCACAAGCGGTGGAGTATGTGGTTTAATTCGATGCAACGCGAAGAACCTTACCAGGGCTTGACATGTCCGGAACTTTCCTGAAAGGGAAAGGTGCCTTCGGGAACCGGAACACAGGTGGTGCATGGCTGTCGTCAGCTCGTGTCGTGAGATGTTGGGTTAAGTCCCGCAACGAGCGCAACCCTCGTCTTTAGTTGCCAGCATTAAGGTGGGCACTCTAGAGAGACTGCCGGTGACAAACCGGAGGAAGGTGGGGATGACGTCAAGTCAGCATGCCCCTTACGCCCTGGGCTACACACGTACTACAATGGTTGGGACAAAGGGCAGCGAACCCGCGAGGGAAAGCGAATCTCATCAAACCCAGCCTCAGTTCAGATTGCTCTCTGCAACTCGAGAGCATGAAGGAGGAATCGCTAGTAATCGCAGGTCAGCATACTGCGGTGAATTCGTTCCCGGGCCTTGTACACACCGCCCGTCACACCATGGAAGCTGGTCACGCCCGAAGTAGTTACCCTAACTTTCGAGAGGGGGACTCCTAAGGCAGGGCTAGTGACTGGGGTGAAGTCGTAACAAGGTAGCCGTACCGGAAGGTGTGGCTGGATCACCTCCTTATAGGGAGACCGAGGAGAATGTAGAATGCAGAATGAAGAATGTAAAAAAATCATTCTAAATTCTAAATTTTTAATTCTAAATTCTTCCATCCCAAGGTCGTGGCAAGGGAAATGTGAACAGCTTTCAAACTAAGAATGGGTCTCGGAAAGAGGGGCTATTAGCTCAGCTGGTTAGAGCGCACCCCTGATAAGGGTGAGGTCTCTGGTTCAAGTCCAGAATAGCCCACCTGTCTGATTTCCCAAAAAAAGGATAGTTCAGCACCTAGTCTTTTTGAAAAAGACGGAATGCTGGATGTTATATCCAGTCAGTACCCTTGAAAACTGCAGAAAAAAGAGTCAACAAACAAGTCCAAAAAAAAGACCAAAAAGGTCAAGCTACAAAGGGCTAACGGTGGATACCTAGGCACACAGAGGCGAAGAAGGACGTAGTTACCGACGATACGCTTCGGGGAGCTGGAAGCAAGCATTGATCCGAAGGTTTCCGAATGGGGCAACCCCAAGAATGGTCACCTGAATCTATAGGGTGACACAAGCTAACCGGGCGAACTGAAACATCTTAGTAACCCGAGGAAGAGAAAGCAAAAGCGATTCCCCCAGTAGCGGCGAGCGAAAAGGGACCAGGCCTAAACCATCGACTACGGTTGATGGGGTTGTGGGACAGTGATGTGGACTGTAGCGGTTAAACGAAGCAGCTGAAAACTGCACCAGAGAAGGTGAAAGTCCTGTATTGAAAACTTAAACAGCCTAACTGTATCCCGAGTAGCACGGAGCCCGTGGAATTCC
>NZ_PRLH01000218.1 GCF_003013815.1 Cyanothece sp. BG0011
AGTGCTTATTTGATGAATGCTTCTACTTTAAGTGGAACTTGGGATACCTTCGGTATTGAAAAAGGAAATGGCAGTGCTGGTCCTGATCTTTCTCACTTTAGTGTTTATTCATCCGGTCAACCCGTTCCTGAACCTCTCACCATCTTAGGTGCTGGTGCCGCTATCAGTTTCGGAACTGCGTTCAAGCGTAAATTAGGTAAAGCTAAAAAGAGCGACGAAAAAGCATAAATTTTATCCATTCAGAGCAAACCTTTGAGTCTTGCAGGTAAGTTAGTACCTGCATTTTTTCTTTATCGTTCCCTATAGACCTGTAAGCGAATTTTTGCTAGATGACCAAGCGGAAATTTTTTGATAGTATTTTAGGGTAGGGAGTTTTGCTAACACTCTGTTAGGGACTAAACCACCCTTATTTATACTAATTAACTAAATTAACCAATGATGAATCGTCGCTTCACAGGTCTAACTGATCCGGGACTGTTGAGATCGGTCAATCAAGATAACTATTACATCGATCCAGAGGGACGTTTTTTTGTGGTCGCAGACGGAATGGGTGGCCACGCAGGAGGACAAGAAGCTAGTCTCATTGCTACCCAACGCATCAAAGAATATTTAGAACAGTATTGGGACTCCGAAGCCTCTTCCCACGACATCCTAGAAGAAGCCATCATTAAAGCCAACGAAGGAATATTAGAAGATCAACAAAATAATCCCGAACGGGGAGAAATGGGAACAACGGCGGTAGTGGTCCTGTTTCGTGGAGAACAACCCCTGCGGGCCCACGTGGGAGACTCTCGACTCTATCGTATCCGTGACGGTAAATTAGAGCAAATCACCGAAGATCACACTTGGGTGGCCCGGGCCCTAAAAATGGGAGATATTGACGCAGAACAAGCGAAAACTCACCCCGGACGGCACGTTTTGTTCCAGTGTTTAGGGCGCAAAGATACCCAAAAACCAGAAATTGGGACATTAGAGATTCAACCCGGCGATCGCTTATTATTGTGTAGTGATGGTTTAACCGAAGAAGTAGCCGACCCTGCCATCCAAGAAATTTTTGACCACAGTGAATCCTGTGACGACATTGCTAAAAATTTAATCGAAGCCGCCAAAGACGGCGGGGGTTCGGATAATATTACGGTGGTGATAGTGGTGCAAGAATAATGAATCATCCAAATACTCAGGTAAAATGAAAAGTTGTGCTTAAAAAAACCTTCCTGAATCCATGAATACCACCACTGATGATAAAACCATTGTCAAAGATTACTTTAACGCCACAGGATTCGACCGTTGGCGGAGGATTTATGGCGATGGAGATGTTAATAAAGTTCAAAAAGATATTCGCCTCGGACATCAACAAACCATCGATACAGTGGTAGCCTGGCTTAAAGCGGATGAAAATCTGGCTGATTTGTCTATTTGCGACGCTGGATGTGGGGTGGGTAGTTTAAGCCTTCCGTTAGCCCAAGAAGGAGCCAAAATCTTCGCCAGTGATATTTCTGAAAAAATGGTCACAGAAGCTCAAGAAAGGGCCCAAAAAACCCTCAAAGATGCCAGTAATGTTACCTTTGCGGTACAAGATTTAGAAAGTTTAACCGGCAACTATCACACCGTGATTTGTCTCGATGTCTTAATCCATTATCCCACTGAAGATGCAGCGAAAATGATTAAGCATTTAGCCTCTTTAGCCGAATCTCGGTTAATCCTCAGTTTTGCGCCGAAAACCCTGTGTTTAACCCTTCTTAAAAAGATTGGTGAATTTTTCCCAGGGCCCAGCAAAACCACCCGCGCCTATCAACACAAAGAAAAAGATATTATAAAAATATTAGAAGACAATGGCTTCACCATTCAACGCAAAGACATGACTAGCACTCGTTTCTATTATTCTCGGATTCTTGAAGCGGTTAAAGAATAAGTCACTACTGAAACAGTATAACGGTAGGGGCTTAATATATTAAGCCCCTAAAATTTTGCAGATTTTGGGCATATCATGGGACTGACAACACAACAACTGATTACCTGGAAACAACAAGGCCGTCCCATTGTAGCGTTAACCGCTTGGGACTATGGTTTTGCTCAATTATTAGATGCAGCCGGCATTGATATTATTTTGGTGGGTGATTCCTTGGCAATGGTTGCTTTAGGCTACGAAACCACTTTACCGGTTACCCTCGATGAAATGTTATATCATGCCTCCGCTGTTCGTCGAGGGGTTAAACGGGCGTTGGTGGTGTGTGATTTACCCTTTTTGAGTTATCAAGAAAGCATCAGTCAAGCCATTCATACTGCAGGCCGGGTTTTAAAAGAAACTGGAGTACAAGCGGTTAAACTTGAAGGGGGACACCCTGCTGCCATCGAAACCGTCGCCCGTTTGACTGATATTGGTATCCCCGTTATGGGCCATGTGGGGTTAACTCCTCAGTCGGTGCATCGTTTGGGTTATCGTCGACAGGGAACCACCGAGGCCGATGCTGACCGTATTTTATCAGAAGCGATCGCTTTATCAGAAGCCGGTGCGTTTGCTGTGGTTTTAGAGCATATTCCAGCTAACCTTGCTAGGATGATTACAGATAAGTTACCTATCCCAACTATTGGCATCGGTGCAGGAACTGACTGTGATGGACAGGTCTTAGTAACAGCAGATTTATTAGGATTGTCTGAGAAACAGCCTCCTTTTGCCAAATCTTATGTCAATTTAAGAGAGATTGTTACTCAAGCCGTCAGTGATTTTTCCCAAGAGGTTCGAGAGGGCAAGTTTCCTGAGAATTAAACTCAGGAGATCACAAAGATCCTAGTTGATATTGCGGGGGAGCAGGGAGACCGGAGCAGGGGAGATAAAAATACAACTAAATTGATTTAAAAATTATTGTTATTTTGCTTAAGACTTTTAAAGCCAAAATAAATTCAAAGAAAGAGTTGTTTGCTTGTATTTAACTCAAAATGCTCTCCCATGCTCCCTGCTCCCCTGCAGCCTTTTACCAGTGAGTTTTTGATCAACTGAAATTATTGTTCAGGGGGAATTTGTTCACGGGTAATAATCATTATCTCAAAAAAATCTTTAATTCTTGCTGGTTCAAAGGGAACAATTCCATTTTCTCCAAAATAACGATTGACCATTTCAACGTAACGGGAATCACCCCGAATATAACCATCCATCAGTTTACCGATGGTCAAGTTAACTAGGTTCAAAAAAGTGGAATCTTGTTCGGGAACCATACAAGCAATGCCATGTTTAAAATAAGATTCCTCCGGCACTACTTTATAAGCATCAGGATTAGTTAAGGTTTGTCGCGTTCCTTCTAAAATGGTACCGTCAAAGGCAAATCCATCTACTTCACCGTCTTCTACTGCTTTAATTCCTGCTTGTATACTATCAACATTAACAACGGTTACTTGAGATTCAATGACTTTAATAGCTTCGGGACTAAGAACACTTTCTATAATAGCAATTCGTTTATTTTTAAAAGAGTCGGGAGAAGATAAATTATTATCTTCTTTGACAAAAACTTTAATCCCAGACACCCCATAAGCTAAAGAAAAATCCACAAATCTATCCCGTTGCCAGGTAAAAGTCGTATCACAAGCAATGTCAACTTCACGATTAAGAAGGCTGCTAATTCTCTCATCTAAAGTATCATCAACAATGACTTTAATTTGAACATCTTTGCCAATTTCTTCACTTAATGTTTCTCTAATTAATTCAATCAGTTCTACAGAATAACCGACTAATTTGTCTTCGTCATTAACGTAAGCATAAGGCACTAAATCGACTCTTGTGCTAACATTTAATATTCCTGTTCTTGCCACCCGTTCTAGAACTGTCTCTGCTAAACTTTGACTCGGAAAAGTTAACATAGTCATTAAACTTAAAGCAATTAAGGGTATTTTGTTATACATAATTTTTTGTTTTAATAGAAAGAAACAGTAGAATTGTTACTTATTTTAGTCAATCTGTAAAGAAAAGGTAAATAAATTTAACAATAATAGCCATTAAAGTCTCTTTTTTGCTAGAGTTCTCAACAGAATTGTATAATGAGGACAAATATTGTGCAGATTACTAATAAAATCACTTTCATGGGTTTATTATTAGCTATCTCAACTTTAAATATCTCCGGGGCAATAGCTAATTCCGAAAAACCGATTAATACCAAGGTTTCTAATCCTATTGAATATCGTCTATCTCGTCTTACCAAAGTAATAGAAAAGCGAGGCGTTGAAACCATGAAGACTTTACCACCAGCAGAGGAAAACTTATTAGCCAGAGGATTTGCCAATCGTAGTGGAGGCGGTGGTTTTGCCAATCGGGGTGGAGGGGGTGGTTTTGTTAATCGGGGCGGAGGTGGCGGTTTTGTCAACCGAAGTCCTTGGCCAAATGGGGGAAGTTTTTACAATCGTTATTAATCGATGAAAGTGTTATTTATTATGATATTATTTCAGGATTTATTATTTACTTTCAGGAGAATTTATTGTGCAAATTAAAACAAAAATTACTTGTGTGGGATTTCTTTTAGCAGTGTCTACTTTAACTGCTTCTGTGGCAAAAAGTCATGAGAGTTTATCCAATAACAACTTAACCATAGAAACCCGTTTATCTCGCTTAACAGAAGCAATGCAGGAAAGAGAGATTGATGTTTTAGATGAACAAAGAGATGATGTTGATTTACTAGCAAGAGGTTGGGCAAATGGCCGTCGAGGAAGTTGGGCTAATGGATATCGAGGTGGTTTTGCCAATCGTCATGGTGGTGGTGGCTTTGTTAACCGTCGTCCTTGGGGTGATAGAGGAGGTTTTTATAACCGTAGTCCTTGGAGAAATGGTGGATTTATTAATCGGTGGTAAGGTGAAAAATGAAAACTAATTTATCTATAAATAGCACAAAAAATGACTCGCTCAATGTTTCCTCATTTGGCCCCATTAATTTAGTGGTGATTCAACCGACTCCTTTTTGTAATCTTGATTGTGATTATTGTTATTTACCGAATCGAAAGTTAAAAGAAAAACTATCTCTTGATTTAATTGAACCGATTTTTAAAGCTATTTTTACCAGTCCCTTTGTCGGAGAATTTGTTGATATTTGTTGGCACGCAGGAGAACCCTTAGCTGTGCCTATTTCTTATTATAAGGAAGTATTTAAAAGAATTGAAATTGCTAATGAAAAATACAATATTAAACAATTTCCTATTTATCATTCCATACAAACCAACGGTATTTTAATTAATCAAGCTTGGTGTGACTTTTTTAAAGAATATAATATATGTGTCGGCGTGAGTATTGATGGCCCTGATTTTTTACATAATACTCATCGTAAAACCCCTAAAGGTTTAGCCACTCATGAAAGTGTAATGCGAGGGATTAATTATTTACAAGAAAATGATATCTACTTTAATATTATTGCTGTTATTACTCAAGAATCTTTAGACTATGCTGATGAAATATTTAACTTTTTTTGGCAAAATAATATTAACGATGTCGCTTTTAATATGGAAGAAATAGAAGGAATTAACCAAACCTCTTCTTTAGATAAAGTGGGGACAGAAAAAAAATATTATAAGTTTATGAAACGATTTTGGGAATTAACCAGCCAAACTAATGATCAATTTAAAGTAAGAGAATTTGAGGCAATTTGTGGCTTAATTTGTGATAATCAAAGACTAGCAAAAACCGACATGAATCATCCCTTTGCCATTTTAAATATTGATTATTTAGGTAATTTTTCCACCTTTGATCCCGAATTACTATCAGTTGACATTAAACCTTACGGTAACTTTATTTTAGGCAATGTGTTAACCGATAGTTTAGAATCGGTTTGTGATAGTAAAAAATTTAAACAAATTTATCAAGATATGGCAAAAGGCGTTGAGAGTTGTCGTCAAAGTTGTGATTATTTTGGCGTATGTGGAGGAGGTGCAGGAAGTAATAAATATTGGGAAAATGGTAGTTTTAATTCAACCGAAACCCAAGCGTGTCGTTATCGCACTAAAATCGTCACAGATGTGGTTTTAGAAGCTTTAGAAAATTCCTTTGGAATTAATTAATTTATAGCGAGCAAAAAATCAATTATCATAATAAATAGTGAAATGTTAACCACAAGGAATGTTTATGGGTTTCCTGGCTGTTATTGACTATGACATGGGTAATCTGCACTCTGCGTGTAAAGGGCTAGAAAAAGCAGGAATTCAGCCAAAAATTACCGATTCTCCCCAAGACATTGCAGAAGCAGAGGCGATCGTTTTGCCAGGGGTAGGATCATTTGATCCGGCAGTGCAACAACTGCGATCGCGCGGTTTAGAAGAACCCATCAAAGCAGCGATCTCCGCCGGTAAACCATTTTTAGGAATATGTTTGGGCCTGCAAATTCTTTTCGAGGGTTCAGAAGAAGGCAAAGAACCCGGTTTAGGTATTATAAAAGGCAAAGTACGTCGTTTTCACTCAGAACCTAATTTAACCATTCCTCACATGGGTTGGAACCAGTTACAATTAACGCAACCTAATCTATCCTTATGGCAAGGGTTAATTGCTGATCCTTACGTTTATTTTGTCCATTCTTATTATGTTGATCCGGTTGAGTCTGATGTCAAAGCGGCCGTGGTAACTCATGGTAGCCAAACCGTAACAGCCGCGATCGCCCGTGATAACCTAATGGCGGTACAATTTCATCCTGAAAAATCATCAGATAATGGATTACAAATGCTTTCAAATTTTGCAGCGATGGTTAAACAAAAAAGATAATAAATAGTCAAAAAAGATGACGTTTCAAATTAATTATGATCAAGAAGTAGATGCAGCTTATTGTCGTCTTGAGAATCAAACAGTTTTAGAATCTGAAGAAATTGCCGATGGGATTATTGTTGATTATAATGAAAACAATAAAATAGTGGGAGTTGAGTTATTAGGAGTAAAAACTATCAACTTGGGAAATTTAGCTATCCTTATTCCTCTATTACCTGAATCATTGAAAGCCCAAATTAAAGACTTTTTTTCTTTAGAGTTTTCTCTCAGAGAAAAAAGGTAAAATTAACAAAAAAACTGGACATACTAACCCTAATCAATCAGTATGCCCATAAAACTATTATTAAGCCTAGCTAATATTTAGTTAACAGAAGAATATTCCTTAACTTCTTCATCCATCACATTAACACGGCGAATATTAGCCCCTAATTTACGTAATTTACCTTCTAGGTTATCGTAACCGCGATCAAGGTGATGTAACCCTTGCACAATAGTGGTTCCTTGTGCCGCTAAACCAGCCAAAACCAACGCAGCAGACGCGCGTAAGTCAGTGGCCATCACCGGCGCACCAGAGAGGAAAGGCACACCTTTAACTAAGGCAATATTCCCCTTGACGCGGATATCTGCGCCCATGCGTTGTAACTCAGCCACATGACGCAGACGGTTTTCAAACACGGTTTCTGTGACCATACTGCTACCTTCACTCAAGGTTAACAGAGCCATGAACTGGGCCTGCATATCCGTGGGAAACCCAGGAAACGGCATGGTTTTGATATCTGTTGCTCTGAGAGGCGCAGGAATGAGTCTTATACGATCAGTGCCTTCTATCACCACTTGGGGACCCATTTCCCGTAACTTAGCAATGACAGAGGCTAAATCTTCAGGAACAACAGGGTTAAGGGTAATTTCTGAGTTAGTAATGGCTCCGGCTATTAAGAGGGTTCCTGCTTCAATGCGATCGGGAATCACACAATAGTCGGTACTGTGCAGTTTTTCAACACCAGAAACCACAATTTTATTGGTTCCTGCACCTTTTATTTTAGCTCCCATAGAGCGGCAGAAGTTGGCTAAATCAGCAATTTCAGGCTCTTGAGCCGCGTTTTCGATGATGGTTTCTCCCTCTGCTAAGGTAGCGGCCATCATAATGGTTTCTGTTGCCCCTACACTGGGATAATCTAGGTAAATCTTAGCCCCTTGCAGACGTTTGCGACTACCTCTGACGCAAGCATGAACCACACCGTGTTCGATGCGAACGTCTGCACCCATTGCTTGTAACCCCCGTACATGAAGGTCTACCGGTCTCGCACCGATCGCACATCCTCCTGGTAAAGGTACACGAGTCATTCCTAAACGGGCAAGTAATGGACCAATGACAAAGAAACTGGCACGAAGTTGAGAGACTAATTCATAGGGAGCTTGATCTTGTCCAATGTCTTGAGCGTTGATGTCAATTACATCACCCTTTCTGTTGAGCTTAACCCCAATGGCTGCTAAAAA
>NZ_PRLH01000038.1 GCF_003013815.1 Cyanothece sp. BG0011
CTTCGGTAAGTCCAGTGATTGAGGTAGGAACCTTACTAACTGTAGCTGAGAACCTGCTTTCTTACCTGTCGATTAATCAGAAAATCACTTCAAGTCTCCTTAAACAGACCATGAACAATACCTTTGGCGGTACCGATAGCCAAGGGCGTTGGACTTGGAAGCAAGCCTACAATGCTGTGGAATTATCTTTAGTGTTATGGGTGAGAAAATACCATGCAAAACTTGGTGATAATCCAAGGAACGCGATCTCGAAGAGATCCGCTTCGCGGTGCGCAGAACTTATCGAGTTACAAACCCTGTTACCGACCCATACTCTACGCTCTGAAGAATCAGTAAAACTGCAACAGTTCAGCACGCCTTTACCCTTAGCTTACTTAGTAGGTGAAGCGGCTCATATCACCTCTACAGATGTGGTATTAGAACCGAGTGCAGGAACCGGCCTACTTGCCGTTTGGGCTGAAATCAAAGGGGCATCGCTGATTCTCAATGAAATTAGCGAAGATCGAGTCGACTGCCTAAAGCAAGGCTTTTCACACAAAGTCTATAGCTACAATGCTGAGCAAATCGATAACTTGCTCCCAACTCAGCATAAACCGACTGTAGTTGTAATGAATCCACCGTTTACGACTCATCTTCATAGCAAGAAGAAGGGGTCGGGAGCTACTTTTAGTCATGTCCGTTCTGCATTACACCGCCTCAATCCCGGTGGTCGGTTAGTTACACTAAGTTCTGATTCGTTCTCACCCCACAGCACAACATGGGGAGAGGCGATCGCCAACCTTCCCGGTAAAGTCGTCTTTAGTGTTGGTATCGAAGGAAAAGCCTACTATAAGCATGGCACAACCATCGACACGCGCTTAACGGTAGAAGATACAAGGCCAGAGGCAAAGGTATCTTTCGATGACATAATCACTGTTGATTACGAAGTCATTGATTGGCGTAATCAAGGTGAGTACCTCAACGATGATGGGATTTATGAACGTTATCTGCCTCAAACCATCAACATCACAGCAGCTAAGGTTCATCCAACCAAACTCGTTGAATCAGCCGCAATGGCAGCGATCGCACCACCCACACCAACTTACAAACCTAAGCTACCGAGAGCGGTGATTAAGGACGGCTTACTCTCTGATGCTCAATTAGAAAGTGTCATTTATGCAGGAAATAGCCATGAGCAATTCTTGCCTGATTGGTTTATGTATGATGCTGACCACGACACCTTAGAACGAGTTCCCGAAGGAACTAAAGAAGCTAAACATTACCGCAAAGCATGGTTTAACGGGGACGGCACAGGTGTAGGGAAAGGACGCCAGTGTGCCGGGATTATCCTTGACAATTGGCTGAAAGGTCGCAGGAAAGCAGTGTGGATCTCTAAGAGTAACGCCTTACTCGAAGATGCTCGTAGAGATTGGAAAGCCCTTGGTGGCGATCCCTCGCAAGTGGTTCCTTTATCGAAGTTCAAGCAAGGCGACCCCGTTGTTCTCAACGAAGGAATCCTTTTCTTGACCTATGCCACCCTCAGAAGTCCTGCAAAAGCTGACAAATGTTCTCGCGTTGAGCAAATTTTACAGTGGCTTGGCGAAGACAGTGATAATGTGATTGTCTTCGACGAATCCCATGCTATGGCGAACGCAGTAGCAGAATACGGCGAACGAGGACTGAAGGCAGCCTCTCAACAGGGACTAGCAGGGCTACGTCTTCAACGAGTCTTAGCCAATGCGAGGTTTGTCTTTGTATCAGCCACCGGTGCCACTAAGTTAGAGAATCTTAGCTACTTAGAACGGCTAGGACTCTGGAACTCAGAGATTTTACCCTTTGTCAACCGAGCAGATTTTCTATCCCAAGTTGCAGAGGGAGGTATTGCTGCTTTAGAAGTCGTCGCTCGTGACCTTAAGGCCATGGGACTCTATTTAGCTCGTAGTGTGAGTTTCGATGGTGTCGAGTATGAGATCATCGAACATGAACTGAACGATGCTCAAGTGGCAATGTACAACCGTTATGCCGATGCTTACGAGATCATCTATCAGAATATTGAGAAAGCCCTTGAGCTTACGGGAATCAGCAGCAAATTCGGTAGTACAAATGGCAGAGCAAAATCCTCCGTCTATTCTCGGTTTGAAAGCTGTAAACAACGGTTCTTCGGTCATCTGATTACCTCGATTAAATGCCCGACGCTTATCAAACAGATTGAAGCGGATATGAAAGAAGGTAAAGCAGCCGTCATTCAACTGATTTCTACCGATGAGGCCCTCTTAAACAGACGACTTGATGAAATCCCGGTAAGTCAGTGGAACGATATTAACGTGGATATTACACCACGAGAATACCTCTTTGATTATCTGATCAACGGTTTTCCTGTCCATCAGTACGAGTGGTACACCGATGGTAACGGCAATGAGCGCAGTCAATTAATGACCGATTCACTAGATAATCCTATACCCTGTCAAGAAGCGGTACGTCAAAGGGATGCTCTCATCGAAGAACTTTCCCTGTTACCACCTTTGCCATCAGCTTTAGACCAAATCATCAATCACTTTGGTTATGAAGCAGTGGCCGAAGTCACGGGACGCTCTAAGCGGATAATCCGAGTTACGAAAGAGGGTAGCGAGCGCATGATGGTCGATAAACGGGCAAGTTCTGCAAACTTAGCTGAATCTCAGTTATTTATGGATGATGAGAAACAGATTCTTGTCTTCTCCCAAGCGGGAGGAACCGGTAGGTCGTACCACGCTGATAAAAGCTGTAAGAATCAACGTCCGCGGGTTCATTACCTACTCGAAGGCGACTGGCAAGCTGATGTGGCCATACAGGGCCTTGGGAGAACCAATCGCAGTAACCAAGCTCAACCCCCGCTCTATCGTGTAATCTGTACCGATATTAAAGGGGAGAAACGGTTTACTAGCACTATTGCTAGACGGTTAGCCAGTTTGGGAGCGTTGACCAAGGGTGAACGCAAAACAGGCAATCAAGGACTCTTCCGAGAAGAGGATAACCTAGAGTCTGTTTACGCGAGACAAGCCTTACGAACACTGTATTTCAGTCTCTATAAAGGGCTAGTCGAAGGTATGACTTTAGCGGAGTTCGAGACAATTTCAGGACTCGATCTTTTAACAAAAGAAGGGGACTTCAAAACCGAGCTTCCTCCGATGAAAACATTTCTCAATCGGGTTTTAGCCATGCGGTTAGAGGATCAAGAAATCCTGTTTACGACTTTGGAGATGTGCATTAGCTCTGCCATTGAGAAAGCCAAGGAAGCAGGGATCTATGAAATGGGTGTCGAGACTATCAAAGCAGAAAAGCTAGAAGTGGTTAAGCGACAACAACTCTATCAAGACCCTATTACTGGAGGAACAAGCTATGCGGTTGAAATAAGAAAGACTGAACGAAATCGAATACTCAGCTTAGACGAGGCCATTAGAGTAGGCAGTTATAGTGACACCTTCTTCGCTAAGAACGGAATGTCTAATCAAGTAGCAGTTGTCACTTCGACAACCAGCGTAGTTAACAAAGATGGTATCAGCGAACCAAGGGTCAGCTTAATCCGCCCTTGTAGCACTACCAAGATGCGACGTTGGGAGTTTGAAAGTTCCTTATGGACCAAAGTTGATGTTAAAACCTTTAAGCAAGGGTGGGAACAGCAAATCGCCAAAGAACCTGAGTTGATCGAATCAACTTTCTATCTCATTACGGGTGTCCTCTTACCGATTTGGAAACGACTTGACAATAACCAGATGAGGATTTACCGCATTCACACCGAGGATGGTGAGCGGTTATTAGGTCGTGCTGTCAGTGAAAGTGCGATGACTTATATTGCCAGAAGCTTTGAGTTGAGCCACGAACGAACAGTCGAGGTTATTTACCAAGCGGTTATGACCGATGGAACTTCAGAGCAACTCACTCAGAAATTGCAACTGAGAAAAGCATTGGTGAGAGGAGATTACCGCCTTGAACTACTGGGCTACGAATCCTCCACTGAACTGCAATGGCTCAAACAACTA
>NZ_PRLH01000094.1 GCF_003013815.1 Cyanothece sp. BG0011
ACTGTTAATGATCCTATTTATCTTCTATGGAGTTTTAGAAAACTGATGACGACTCAAAAACCAAACACCCCAAGCAAGTTTAAAAAAATGTCTAAAGACGACAATATAACAAGCATTGTCATAACGATTATTATCGGTCAGCTTCAAATAATATCGTTTATTATTCGCGTTTATTTAGCCATTTGTATTCTTGATATTTTTGGACTAATGCCACAATAAACTGTTTTTAACCCAACAATTTTAAAAAAGTTGGACAATTGGGAGTATAACTTAGTTGTTGATTAGTACACTATTAACCATATTACGATAACGGTTTAGTCAATTGTCCAAAAAATTTAACGGATTTAATAGGGTTACAGCCCGACGCGAAGCTTCCTGCGATCGCTTACTCGTAATACTCTTGTAGTGTACTACTTCGACTAATGGCAGTGAGAATAATCTTACCATTCTTTTATCCACTCAATTATCTTTTCAACGGGGATGTCATTCTTGATCCAAGCTTCGATCAATTGCTTACGTTTTATTGCCAACTTACTGCAAGTATTCCCCCCTTTAATATGAATATGTTTGACTCGATTATTCTTTCTATAGGAGAAGCGGTAATATTTATTTGACCTACTTGCAGTTCCCCCCGGTTGGTATTCGCTAACAGCTTTTTCTGTTACAATATTGTTGTTATCGAATACCTGATCGTTTTTTCTAGAATCCTTGCTAGGTAAGGCGTTGGGGCTGTTATCGAATAGTTCCGGGTTAGCGTCGATCTCCCAATCTTGATAACTCCTATTAACTATTCGATAACACGATTCATTTTCCCTGTTATCGAATAAATTTAACTGATCATCCATTTGCTAAATGTTCTCTAAAACGTCAATTAAGAGAAAGATTGGGGCTTCACTCGTCTGGGTAATTCCTTCTGAATCAGTCACCTTACAAACTGACCTTAAAGTAGGGTAAACCAGGAACTTAAAACTAATCACAATGGTCAAGTTCTTAATCTGTTCACTGCAAGCGAGTAAAGGCTGCTCTTGTGAGAATAAGTAAAAAAGATTTTCTCTATCATTGGCATTCTCGAAAAACGTTTTTAATAATAGGTTTTGGGGGTAATCAAAGGCATCTGGGTTAAAGTTTTGGCTGTATTGTTCCTTATCGAGTAACACCAAAGCCTCATGGCCACAATGGGGACATGACACCTGATTTTTTGTCGCCAACTCAATCGGATCGGTGGTGATTTCTAAGTAAGAGCAATTCTCGCAAAAGTAAGCTTCTAAAGTAGTGGGGGTGGGGGTGTTAGTCATATTTAAGATAGTTAAACAATGAGAATGATAAGAGTTAGGGAAAAACAGGGGAATGGTGTTAGAAAAAGGTTAGGGACAGTGAGCAGTTTAGATTAACTCATTAAGCAACATTTCTATCGGTTCGTAGTTCATAAAGAGCCATCCTTTATTAAGGTGATACCAGAGATAATAAGACTTATCTGCATCAGCTTTTAGTAGTTGTCTGTAACAAGAAAGCGCATTAAAAAAAATCAAATAACCAACTAAAAACATAAAAATGCTATCAGATAAGTCATGTAAGTAATCATGCAATTCTTGCCCGTCTGCCATTAAATACTCATTCATTTTGATTTAATCTCCTTAATTTTTCAACATTATTCTCTAAGTCAAACTCCCTAGTTTGCCTAATTTTTTTTAGAATAATACCATTTTGCATCAAAAACCAAGAGTCGTTAATCATTATAAAAAAGTCGGTTGAAGGATACAGGTCAAAAAAATAACAAAAGAACCACTCCTCAAAGCAATTAACAGAAAAGAAAAACCCGTAAATAAAAACCCTAATTGATGCAAACAAATTTGCAAAAAATCTACTTAAGGAAAGCTTTAAGCAAAAAAGAAATGTTTTAAACAAATTAACTACCTCTAACTAAAATTTCTCGGATTTTTCAATTTCTTAGCCCCGGTTGGGGGTTGGGGGATGTGGCCAGAAATGACCCGAACGGTGGTTTTTGGGGGGTGGGTTTGGGACCTATATATAAGGAGAAAATTTTTCCCTATGGGTTAGGGGTTTTTTAAAACTCACCCCCCCATTGGTCACGGGAATTCCCAAGGCTCACCCCAAGCCCTCACCGATCCGCCCCAATTGGGGACGGTCAGGAGAGACGAAAGTAAGCGATCGCCAATTTTGCAAAACATCGATATGATCAAATTTGACGGTTTAAATTGTGCAGTCCCCCCCTTGGGGGACTTAATGGGTGATCAAAGAAGATGCTTAGTCATCGGGTAATCTCGATACATCAATTCCCAATGATTGAGCAAAAGTTTTAAGAGAGCAATTAAGACAACTCGCTACGGTGACAGCACGAGCAAGAGTAGGCATTCTCTCACCAGATACCCAAGAATTAATAGTTCTTTCAGGTATTCCAGTTTTTTCAGATATTTCTCGCTGTGTTAAACCACATTCGGCGATTAGTCCTTTCAATGTTTGCTCGTCATTATGATCATTGTGTGTTTTCATTTTAGCAAAAAAACCACACTATAGTGTTGACATAAAGTAAAAACCACACTATAGTGTTGATAGTAGACAACAACGAACCAACCCCTAAAGGGCTTAGGAGTCATTAAGCCATACCTAGGATGTTGATTCAGTTTAATTGTCAGTCCTGTCCATTTCGTTAGGGAGAGTACGCTTATATTAAACATTTGCTAATCGAGAGATTCTAGACCACATTGCCTGAAAAATGATTATGTTGACAGTTTAACGGGGCATTTTAGCCCCCATTTCTTCCCATGCTTTACTATCTATTTTCGTGTAAGTATTGTCAGACCCACGCCACCATTAAAGGCCAACAGAACATCAATGAAATAATAGAAAAGGGCTTTTATCGTTGCTCTTGTTGTAACTGGGAAGAACCCTATGACAACAAGAATGTTTATGACGATGATCAGCCCGAAACCCATAAGCTTTATGGTTCTACGGCTTCTTATTGGGGTATCAAAAATGATGAGATGCCTACAATTAAAGACATGGAAGTCTTTTATGAAGACTTTGAAGAGATGGCGGATTGGCAACGATTGATCATTGAGGAGTTCGAGACATCAGAGGAGTTAACCTGGGATGATAAGAAAGGTTTTCATGATGCTTTATGTCAGCTTAAAAGCCATCAGTTTGGCTGGGTAAAGTTTGGGGTTTGGGCGTTTCAGTTCAAGGTCAAACGATTCTACAAACATCATTACCGAACCTGGTCTAAATTCTGTGAAAAAGAACTGCATCAAACCCATTGGTACATCGACAAAATCATCAAAGCGGCGAGGGTAATTAAGGATCTCATTTGTGCCGGCTTTACCGTATTACCTCAGAACGAGTATCAATGCCGCCCCCTTACCAAGTTTTGGGGGGAAGAATTGATCGATAATTGGTCAATGATTGTCGACGCTGTCGAACCTCATCTTATTACCTCAGACCTGATTAAATCTCGTTTTTGTAGTAGGGAACCGAGGGATGAGAAATGGTTTAAAGTTGACGGCAAAACCTGGGAAGAGTTCGAGTTTAAAGCCCGTTCTAGGGGCTTAGATCCTAAACAGAAATTACAAGAAATTTTAGAAGATTGGGAGGCAACCGAAGACGAAGAACCCACCGACGAATTAGACGATGATGACATTGAGGATGTGCCTATTGAAAAGTTAGAATTATGGCAAGCGGACTTACAAGCTTTAATTGAAGAAAAAGACCGCGCTGACAATTGGTTCACTAAGTTAATTTTATGGAGTTTTACAAATGACAGAGCTTCCCCGGTTTCGAGTTTATCCTAAAAAAAATTGTTACTCCGAGCCGTTAAAAGACTTATTCAATGGTTGTTTTTACTGTGATGACTATTTGCCCTTAAGTGGTGACAGTAATAACCCTTCTCACTTTGTTTTTGTCGCTACTTTCAAATATTTAGATAAGTCTGATATAGAAAAGTTTTGTAAGGCAATAAAAAGCTCTATTCTCTATCGGGATCAGGACGTTGATAAATTTATCTATTTTGTCAACTTTGATTATGTTCAGGTTGTAATTGATGAGGACGATCAATCTGTCTCCTTAAAACAATTAAAAGACTTATGGCAATTTAAAAACCATTATAAAACTGTTAGAAGTATGGAATTTGATTTTGATGGAAAATCAACCGCTTTAATTATTGATGGCTTACTAAATACTTTGAATTTTGAGCCTGAACTTCATCCGTCAGTTGAAAGGGAAGTTATGCTCTTAG
Source organism: Cyanothece sp. BG0011 (assembly GCF_003013815.1). Lineage (GTDB taxonomy): Bacteria > Cyanobacteriota > Cyanobacteriia > Cyanobacteriales > Microcystaceae > Crocosphaera. Next base: position 4,250 of record NZ_PRLH01000094.1, read on the forward strand.
CAACTAAGCTAATTCGAGAGTTTACAAAAGACAACAAAACCGTAAAACGTGCTTATATTGAGGCTTTTCCCTCTTATCTGCAAGATTGCGCCTATCATCTTTTGTTTAATATTAATTAAAAAACCCATTATCTAAAAAGCCGTTTAGGTAATGGGTTTAATACCTCACACACATTCGTAATAAACTGCACCAACAGGAGTATAACATGACAAAACGTTACTTGTCTTTAGTCTTAGTAGAAATCCCTGATGACGTTGAAGATAATCCTTATGTTCACTGGTTTAATTGTGTCTCAATCTCACAGGCAAAGCTTAGAGATGGAATGCTTGAGTTAGTTTACTGTGACGGCACAATTAAGGTCTTTAATACAGAGGAAACCGAAGAAATACTAGAAGACTGTGGGGAACTTTTAAATAAGTTTCTCTGGGAAAAAGATTTTACTAGCTCGTAACAAATTAATTACCGGAATCATGCTAAAAAACCAACTAAAAGGAACCCCTGGACCGATTTACTTAATGTATGAAGATCCTAACAATGAAGCTAATAATATAGCGATGTATTATGAAGGACTCAAAATCATTACAGGAGTAGAAATCAGTCGAAAAATATTAAGGCTTGATTTTTCTGATCAAACCAGTCACGTATTAGGGCAATATGATGCTCACAATTACCAAATTGCTCTAGAACGGTTAAACGACTTGTTAACGAATATGTACAGTTAACCTTCTGCATCCTACCCACTCTTAGAAGTGGGGGGACTGGAGGGGGTTAGCTACCCTTTCCCTACTGGGGATAATTCTGTCTTACACAATAAATAGACGATCCTGTCTTTCTTACTTAGTAGACGCTATCCCCATGATCCTTTTAACCTTTCTGTCTTCTAAAGTAATAAGCCGTTTCTGGCTTTGGGTATTAAAAGACGATAGGTTTTAAAAGGGTCAAAACTATACCCTGATACTGTTTAAAAATCATGAACAACAAGATCATAGTCGGCCTTGATGTTGGCTGTTATAAATCGGTAGCAGTACCGATGTGTTTTGATGTTCTGATGACTATCTCGAATTCCCCATTCTTAAGGCTACTGATTTTTACGATCAGGCTTATTTTTACGAGATAGAAACCACATTAGCGCACCTTGAAAAGTTAATAAGTTTAGGGGACATTTTCATCATGGAACCCACCGGCAACTACTCTAAACTATGGCTTAACACTTTGCTAGATGCTGGTAAAGAAGTTAGGTTTATTAGTAATAGGGATTTAGCGAGTTATCGTAAGCTTTGCCAGTGGGATTATAAGGATGATGCTCATGACGCGGTAGCCTTGGCTTATTGCGGGTGGCTTCACATTGATAACCCTTCTGCGTTCCTTTCTTTAAAAACCCCTGAAATTAACGCAACCTATCAGTTATTCTTAGAACATGAAAGGCTTAACCGAGAATTAAAGCCCCTTGTTAACCGCGCTCGAAATAAATTACATACGGAATTCCCAGAAGCAAAAAGTAGTAGTTCGGGAGGCAACGAACGAGTAGACGGAATCTGGTTATTTATTAGTAATAGTCCTCAACATCTCGGATGGCAAAAAGTTTGGTTAAGAAAGATTAAAAAGTCTATAGGGACTGTACAAACTCAAGGCTTTAGTCCCCAATTGGTTAAACTAAGCCAGCAGATTGTCAGGGTCAAACAGCGTCGGATTGAGATTAGACAAGCCTTTCAAGAGTTTTTAACTAACCCTAAATATCGCTTTTATAATGAAGCTTTTGACCAGTTTGACCTGGGGGTTTACGATCGCATAATCATCCTTTGTCAAGTACATCCGTTCGAGCAATTCCTTGATTCTGATGGTAAAGAACTCAGGAAAATTAAGCCCCGGAAGTTTGGACCCAGTGGCAAACCCATCACCAAGCGTGTGGGGTTAAATCGGTTTCACGCCTGTTTAGGGAAAGCCATTAAGCCCTGGGAATCAGGGAAAAAGAAGGGACACATCGTAACCGGTTCAGTCCTAGCAAGGATTCAGTTGTATTTGTGGGCGCGGCGCACCATGGCCATGACACCACCAAAGAATCCTAAGCCTAGGGTCAAGGAATTGTACAGCCGTTATCTTAACGACATTCAAGCCAAACTTACCGACGATGGAAAAATTGACCCGAATTACCCTGGCAATAATTCCCTGAAACAATGGGGTAAAGCTCGTGTCGGGGATAAATTGGTTAAGCTATTGTTTAAAGAATTGCTGATAGCTTATCGTAAATCTAAACAGTAATAACCACAGAAAAAGGGAGGCATGACGCCTCCCCAATTGGTGGTAAATAAAGCAAAAAAGTCTTAAAGTAAGTAAGAAAGAGAAACCACCAAAGGAGTAACCCACAGATGTTGGCATACATCCTAGCGATCGCTGTTGGCCTTGCAAGCTTAAGTCTTTATTTATCCGCTTTTTTCCTCCCTGAATTACACCGAAAAGATGATTTTCTTTGGAGTGGTGTCGGTTTATTTTACGCTTTGGTCCTCTGGGTATGTGCCGGAAGCGTGACAGGGGGGGTATTATTAGGGCAAAGTGCTGCAGTAACGTTAGTGATATGCTTTGGTTGGCAAACCCTGCGTTTAAGACGGGCGATCGCTCATCCTGACGAAAAAACCGATATTAGCGGATTTTCTTTGGTCAGTTGGGTACAAAACCGCTTCAAGAAAAAATCACCCTCTCCGGTTCCTTCAGTGAGTGAAACCCCAGAAGAAGAAAAACTGACTCCTCAACCAGAAAACGAGGTGACTCCTGAACCTGAGACAGAAACGACTCTAGAACAAACCCCCGTTATCTCTCAGCTAGAAACATCAGAAGAAAGTGACGTTACTCCTGAACCGGAAATCGAAACCACCACCGAACAAACCCCCGTTATCTCTCAGGTAGAACCCCCAGAAGCAACAGAGGTGACCCCTGAACCGGAAACCGAAACCACCACCGAACCAACATCAGAAGAAACCGACGATAGTGTTGAACCGGAAACCGAAACCATCGAACTAGAAACCAATGTGACCTCAGAGGTTAACAGTGAAGAAGAAACGGAGATGACCCCTGAACCGGAAACAGAAACCACTGAAACTAAAAAACAAGGATTTTCCTTTAAGTCCTTATTTGGGTTAGGTAAGTCGAAATCTCAACCCACCACACAACCCCCCGAAAAAATCAGCACTGACCCTGATCTCGAAGACAGCAACTGGGATGATGATGAGGAGGAAGAAGACAGTTCAGATATCGAACCCTTCACTCCTAGTCTGGTAGAAGAAACCGAAGTAATTAAGTCTGAATCAGGGATAGAAACAACCGAGGTGACTGAAGAAGACTTAATAGACAAAGAAACCAGCGAAATAAGCGAAAATCTTCAAGAGTACGTTGCTGAATTTGAACCTTATCTAGCAGATGATGAAGCAGAAACCCTCGTCGAAGACTATAAACCCAAAACCGAAACCGCTCCATCTCAAACCACTGAAAAAGAAGAAGAAGAAGAATAACCTCTAACAATTGAGGATTCTACCTCAGAAGTGAGTGAAGCGAGTGATCAAACAACGGACAAAAATGACGAGGAAAAATCAAATCAATCGTCAACTTAGGGAGAGAATCTGCGATCGCTAATCTCCAAAGTCCTGCCAGTGAGCCGATTCTAACCCTTCTCATTCCGTCAATTGGCTCACCCTAGGATTTTAATATTCCTCATCTTCATCCCTTGGGTTATTGACTTCTTCTTTGAAACCCCGTAACGTTTTACCCAAAGACGAGCCTAATTCTGGGATTTTTTTCGGACCAAAAATTAACAAAGCAACAACAAGAATAATAGCGACTTCGGGCCATCCTAGTCCAAACATAGATATCTCCAAAAGTTAAGTTATGTCTGCATGGTGACATGGGGGGACAGTCTCAGTATATCCTGAGAATACTGTCTTTTGTTGCATCTGTTACTGACACATGACTACTGTAAAAACCTCACCCACCACCTTATCTCTACATCCCTTAATTCATCAGTTAGCTGAGGTTATTCTCTCCCATTGGCAAGACTATTTGAATTTAAGTCCCTACGAGTTACCCGATGGTTTAGGCTATGTAGAAGGGAAATTAGAAGGGGAGAAACTGGTGATTGAAAATCGTTGTTATCAATCTCCCCAATTTCGGAAAATGCACTTAGAATTAGCTAAAGTGGGACAAGGCTTAGACATTCTTCACTGTGTCATGTTTCCTAACCCAGACTATGCTTTACCCATGTTTGGCTGTGATATTGTGGCTGGTAAGGGGGGTGTCAGTGCCGCGATCGCAGATTTATCCCCGGCCAACCCTGAGTTAACCCTATCTGATCACTATCATCAAGCCTTATCTCAACTCGAAACCCCGAATTTTTCTGATCAACGAGAGTTACCCGAATGGGGAGATATTTTTTCAGACTATTGTTTATTTATTCGTCCCCATAGTGAAGCAGAAGAAAAGCAATTTCTCAAGCGAGTTAGCGACTTTTTAAAAGTCCATTGTCAACAAGCAAACCAGTCTCAACCTGTTTCAACGCAACAACGAGAATTTAATCTACAAGGCCAAGAATATTATTGTCGTAAGCAACAACAGAACGATAAAACTCGTCGTGTCTTAGAGAAAGCCTTTGGGGAAGCCTGGGCTAATAAATATATGACTCAGGTCCTATTTGATATCCCTAACCATTAACTTATGATAGTAAGTAGTTACCAGTTACCGGTTACCAGTTATCAGTTGAATTCTATGAATTCGTAATGAATTGTTGGCTGCTGGCTGTTAACTGCTAACTGTTTATTGTTCATTGATGCAAGGAACTCGTTAAGAATGAATGAAAAGGCAAAATTATTAGAAACCATCGCAGGAAAAAATAGAGGGTTATTAGCCTCAGAAATGGATCGGGTTAGGGTATTATCAGCCATTGAACAACTAGAAGATCATAATCCCAATCCTAACCCTATCAAAACCCCTGAATTATTAGAGGGAAATTGGCGTTTACTCTATACAACCAGTAAAGGAATTTTAGGATTAGACCGTTTTCCTGTGCTTCAATTGGGTCAAATTTATCAATGTATTCGCACAGAAGAAGCTAAACTTTATAATATTGCAGAAATTGTCGGCGTTCCTTTTTTAGAAGGAATTGTGAGTGTATCAGCTAGATTTGAAGCCACATCAGATAAAAGAGTACAAGTTAAATTTGAACGGTATATTGCAGGATTGCAACGGTTGTTAGGCTATCAATCACCTAATAAATTAATCAAAGACATTGAAACAGGAAAAAAGTTTTTTCCGTTAGATTTTGGTCTAGAAAGTCGAGAACAACAAGGATGGTTAGAAATTACCTATTTAGATGATGATTTACGGATAGGAAGAGGCAACGAAGGCAGTGTTTTTGTCCTATCTAAAGAAAAAAAGTAAGATAATTTTTTATTATTAATTAGCCTTAGGCAAATAACGTTTAAGCATTGCTTGCCAATCCGGTTCACTGAGTTCTTGTAAAAGTTGCTGATTTAAAGCTTCTTGTAAGGGTGAGTTGTCGGGAAGGGCAAAGGTGTAATGACTGGCTTGAATGCCTGTGTCTTCAATCCAAATCAGCCGGTTAAACTCATTTTTGTTCAGTGTCTGTAAAGTGGTGGTGTCATCAACAAACGCCTCGATTTCCCCTTCATCAACAGCTTTGAGTCCTGCTGCTGGGGTCGAAAAAGGCTGAAACTGAATTTGTTCTAGATTTAAATACCTGGCTGCTGTGGAGTTGGGGATACTGCCAATCTGCATTGTTTTTAACTGCTGCACTTGAATCGGCTGAATTCCCTGATCAAGCAGTAAAATTGAGGTAATGGAAGCGGTCAAACTGGCTGTCAGTCCCATGGCAACCAGCATCCACAACATGGCTAAAATACGCCCCCCAATGGTCTGAGGTGCTTTATCGCCATAGCCAATGGTGGTCATCGTTACACCAGCCCACCAAAAGCCATCCCAAATGCCTTTTATTGGGGACTGATGATACATATCGTCATTAGAGTTGTGTTCAAAAAGCCAGCACAGCAGACCCACAACAAATAAAATGATACTCACCCAGAGACAAATTTGCAGAAACTGGGGTGAAAAAACGGCTTTGAGAACTTCCCAAAGTCGCTGCTTTCGTGGGGTAGCGATCCCTAACGTGGTGGCAAAATAGCTTTGAGTGAAGTCAACTGCTTGTTCTCTTGGGGCAGTGGCTGTCATCAGGGCAACATCGAGATCCCCTGATTGAAGCTGGGCGATCGCTTGGTCATATTCGACTTCGCGCCATTGATAGTCCAAATTCAGTTCATAAGCCATCTCTCGCCACAGTTGAACCCCAATGCCGTCCCAGTCGGCATTTCCCTGAGTATTAGTGGATTTAATCACAAAAGGAGGCACTGGACTCAACCCGACGATTAGGGTTTTTTCCTGGGAGATCAAGGCATTAGCGGTGTCATTTTTCGAGGGTTGGGCGACGGTGAATGAACTGGTTAGGATGAGCAGCAGACAGGTTAGGAATGCACTGAGTGAATAAAACCATCTCCTCATGGTGCGAACTAGGACTCGCCGTCTTTCTGCTTTCATCGCGATTACAAAAATTTATTTTTTCCATTCATTATAACGGTACTGTTGGGGGATGTTTCAACTTCTCCAGCGTAAGATTCTCGGTTCGACAGGATTTTTGAAAGGTCGATTTTCGGCTTGAGCTTTTTGATATTCTTGTTTCAAACGAAAATACCATTTAGCTTGGGTATCAGCATCATCAATTAACATTAAAGGGGGATCATAGGCTAACCCTTCTTGTTGTTGAATGACCACATCCCGATCTTGTGCCAAGAATTTACGGGTTAAAAGACTTAATAACGGTTTAAACAGTCCCATCCAGGGAATGGTCCAATAAATACTCTGAAACGCAATACATTGGGTTTCATCAATGGGAGTAATGGTGGTTAATAAACAAGCAGAATAGCGATCGCCTCTGAGTATTTCTGTTCTCACACTGGGTAACTCAAAAACAATCTCAATGGAGACTTTATTCCCCAAAATTTTATAGGGCCGCGCACTTACCGGCATCTCATAGGGAACAAGACGAAACCCCAACGGAACCGGTTCATACTGCTTTTCTTTGACTCGAAACCGACGGGGACCACTACGCCACCACCAGGAACTATGAACATAGGGTCCGTGGGCCGGGTCCATCAGGCCGATAATAGCATGGTCGATATGACAGGTAAAGTGGATGGTTTCAGAGATCCCAGGAGACAGTTTACCAAAGTCTGGAATGGTAGGAACTGGGGGAATAGTGGTCGGATCAAGTTCTTTTTTGCTATCTTCAGCAAAATAAACCCAAATATTCCCTTGTACTTCGCGACAGGGATAGGTGGGAACCCGAATACGACTAATATCTAAGTCATCATGTTCAGTTAAAGAAGGAATTTCTCGACAACGGCCATCATCGCTGCTAAATTTCCAACCATGATAACAGCAACAAACCTCTTTTCCTTCCATCCATCCGTATTGTAGGGGAATGCCTCGATGGGGACAAATATCGCGCATGGCAAATACCTCCCCGTCTTCGTGTCGTCCCACTAAGACCGGTTCTCCCAGCATTTTTTTATGCACCATTTTACCTGGTTTTAAGTCTTTCCCAGGTAAGGCAACATACCAACAGTTACGCAATAGGGTGGTCATGGTGCAGTCTCCCTCCTTTCAAGCTAGTTGACGCAATGCCCGATATTTTGTGCCACTCAACAGAGTCAGATTGCATTTTATCCTAACATTTTCAGAGTTTAACTATCACTAGCCAAGATTTTTCTCTATGGATACCCCTCGAACCAAAGTCGGACAGACCAAGATGTCTTATTGCCAAAAGGTCGACTTCGACAGATAATAAAGCTAATTTTGAGCCAAAAATCTGATAGTTGACTCTCAGTGTTCACTATCAATTCATCTTTTTTTAGGAGAACTTCAGGAAAAATCACATTATGTCTATTATCTTTCAACTTGTCTTAACTGCGCTCGTTTTCTTTTCTTTTGTCATGGTCGTTGCCGTTCCCGTTGCTTATGCGTCTCCCCAAAACTGGGATCAGTCTAAGCCTTTATTGTACATTGGGTCTGCTATTTGGGTGGCCTTAGTGTTGCTAGTGGCTGTCTTAAACTTTTTAGTAGTTTAATCATTATCCTGCAACATCATGCCCCATCTTTAGCTATGCTTAAAGGTGGGGATTTTTTTGTAGAACATTTAAAGCTAAGATTATGACCATTTTTGAGGGAACTTTTACCCAAGACCCATCCGCTTTACGTTTTGCCATTGTTATCGGTCGTTTTAATGATTTAGTGACGGATAAACTCTTAGCCGGTTGTCAAGACTGTTTAAAGCGTCATGGTATTGATGTTAACCCCCACGGAACCCAAGTGGACTATGTGTGGGTTCCTGGCAGTTTTGAAGTTCCCCTCGTTGCCCGTCAATTAGCCTTATCGGGAAACTACGATGCTATCATCTGTTTAGGGGCAATTATTCGGGGCCATACCCCCCACTTTGACTATGTGGCAGCAGAAGCCGCCAAAGGCATCGCAGCGGCCGGTTTTCAAACAGGAACCCCGGTGGTGTTCGGTATTTTAACCACCGATACCATGCAACAGGCTTTAGAAAGGGCGGGGATTAAGAGTAATTTGGGCTGGAATTATGCCTTAAATGCCTTAGAAATGGCCAGTTTAATGGGTCAATTACGGGGTCAAGTTCCGCCGAACAATTCTCAAGCTTCTTTACCGGTGTCTTCAATGAAAAACCCCATGATCTCAGAATAACTGAAGTTTAATTGATGACTTCAACATAAATGTTGTATGACAGATTTATATGTTTCTTGGGAAACCTATCACCACCATATTGAAACCTTAGCGGTGAAAATTTATCAATCTCAGTGGGAGTTTGACCAAGTTGTTTGTATTGCCAAAGGTGGCTTAAGGGTGGGAGATATTCTCAGTCGTCTTTATAATATTCCTTTAGCCATTGTGGCGGCTGCTTCTTATGGGGGAGAAGATAACCGTTCCCGTGAAGAACTCACCATTGGCCAACATTTAGCCATGACCAATGAAACCTTAGGATCTCGTATTTTATTAGTGGATGATTTGGTAGACTCTGGGGTAAGCTTACAAGCCGTATCTCAATGGTTACATGATTATTCTTCCCATCTTCAAGAACTGCGTACTGCCGTCATTTGGTACAAAAGTTGTTCTCAGTTTCAACCGGATTATTATGTAGAATATTTATCGGATAATCCTTGGATTCATCAACCCTTTGAACGCTACGAAACGATAAATCTAAAAGACTTATCTTTACAATAAGTTTGAGGTGGTGGCTTAAAATTTAGGTGATGTCTTAAATAATAACTGCCAAGCCAAATCCTGAAAAATATGTCATACTAATTGATTAGATACAAGTTAAGGTTAATCATAAAAAAAGACTGATGTTTTTGTCATCCTTCTTAATATAGTGTGGTTGATTTACCTACTACTACTGATCAAACTCATCTACAGTAAAATTATTGTCAAAAATTACAGTGAAAAGTAAAACATTGACCCAAGCTAAAACACAACCAACCCATAGCCATAGTCACGGTAATGGAACCGCCCATAAGCACGTTCATAGTGAGGCTTCTTTAAAGCAAATTATCAACCGTCTGTCCCGTATTGAGGGACATATTAGAGGCGTAAAAACAATGGTGTCAGAAAGTCGTCCTTGTCCTGAAGTTTTGATTCAATTAGCTGCAGTTAGAGGAGCCATTGATCGGGTATCTCGTCTTATTTTAGACGAACATTTGAATGAATGTGTCGCCCGTGCTGCTCAAGAAGGTAATATAGAAGAGGAATTAGAAGAATTAAAAGCAGCGTTAGATCGATTTTTACCCTAACTAATAACTAACCATAATTAGTAATTTTTGATAGTTAATTATGACTAAAATAGATTACGAAAAAGACTATTATAATTGGTTATTAGAAACAGCCTATTTATTAGAGGAAGGAAGATTCTCGGAACTAGATATTCCTAATTTAATTGATGAAATTGAATCAATGGGCAAAAGCCAAAAAAGAGCCATTGAATCTTATTTAAAGGTCTTACTTCTACATTTACTTAAATGGCAATATCAACCGAGTCATCGTTCTGGTAGTTGGAAAGCTTCTATTCGTAATAGTCGTTGGGGGATTCATAAAAGAATAAAAGAAAGTCCTAGTTTAAAAAATTATCCGAAAGAAGTGATTGAAGAATGTTATAAAATTGCTAGAGAAAATGCTGCTGATGAAACAGGTTTACCATTAGAAACTTTTCCAGAAACACTACAAGTGACCATAGAAAATATCTTAGATCAGGATTTTTTACCCAATGGTTAGCAATGAATGATAATTTATTAGCCAGTGCAACTCTTCCTCTTTATAACAAAAGAATTCTGATAACAGCCCCTCGTAATTATACCTCCCGTTTTGCTAGTGAAATTATTAATTATGGGGGACTTCCTGTTATTATGCCTACCATTGAAACTTGTTATTTATCCACTTATGAAAAGTTAGATAACTGTTTAAAAAATATTACTCAATTTAATTATATTGCCTTTACCAGTCGCAACGGAATTAATGCCGTTATTAGTCGTTTAGAAAGTTTAAATATTCCCTTATCTTGTTTCGATAAGTGTCAATTAATTGCCATTGGAAAAGATGCCGAAAGATTAGAAGAAATAGGGTTAAATGTTGCTATCATTCCAAAAGAAGCCAGTCCCCAAGGTATTGTATCAGAACTCGCTAAAATTTCTAACATTAATCAACAAAGTATTTTAGTTCCTATTCCTCAAGTTATCGGTATTTCCGAACCCGATATTATTCCTAATTTCATCAGAGCATTAGAAAAATTAGGTATAAAAATAACCCCTATTTATGCTTATCAAACCCGATGTTTAGAGCCTTCTTTATATAAGATTGAAATTGAGCTAATTAAACAGGGAAAAATTGATGTGATTGCTTTTAGTAGTACCGCAGAAATAGAAAGTTTTTTGCAGTTAGTCAACAATACTCAACTCCTTACAAAATGTTTGATTGCTTGTTTTGGTCCTTATACAGCAGGTAACGCTAGAAAATTAGGATTAACCGTTGATATTGTTGGTAAAGACTATCATTCTTTCGCTGGATTTGTTCAAGCAATGGCCGATTATTTAACCGCTTCTAGTAGTACGGAAATCTACGCCTAAAGAGTGTTTAAAACCGAAATAGGATAAAGAAAATATAAGCTACTATAGACAGTGGAGGGAGACAAAACCAGTCAAACTCCAGGACATAAGAGAAAATCATAAATCGGAGGTTAATATATATGGCACTTGTACGTTGGGAACCTTTCAGAGAAATTGACTCTCTACAAAAAGAAATGAATCGTTTATTTGATAGTTTCTATCCCAGTGGTTTAGGTAACGGTGACTTTGATAAATTATCCTTCGTTCCTGCAGCAGAAATGAACGAAACCGAAGAAGCGATCGACGTTAAACTAGAAATTCCGGGGTTAGAAGCCAAAGATTTAGACATTCAAGTTCAAGCGGACTCTGTTAGCATTAAAGGAGAACGGAAATCAGAAGAAAAAACCGAAGAAAACGGAACAACTCGCACTGAATTTCGTTACGGTACATTCCATCGAGTCATTCCTTTACCTAGCCGGGTACAAAATAACAATGTAACGGCAGAGTATAAAGATGGTATCCTTCATCTAAATCTGCCTAAAGCAGAAGAAGAACGCAACAAAGTCGTAAAAGTTAATATTGGATAAACACAGTGGGGTCAACAAAAGTTGACCCCTAATTTTTTAGCTAGACTTATATCTTGCACCTTCGATAATGCCCCTACCCCCCCTGCCCCCCTTTTAAAGGGGGGTGTGGGGGGTGTGGGGGGTGTGGGGGGTTGGCAATAGTGTTTTATTATAAAATCTTTGTCTTTCTAATTCTTGTCACCCTGCCAAAGAAACAGGCTGTTCAACGGGTTTTTGTTGGGGGGAAGGTTCATGATCACGCCATATAACGATTCCAACAGCAATTAAAGCGATCGCAGCCAATAAACCCCCTACCCAAATAATAATGGGATGCTTTTTAGAAGTATTGGTTTTAGTTTGGGGTACATAGTGGTTATGAAGCATTTCATCGGTTAACCAATTAGTTGTTGCTTTAAAATTATGAACGGGTGTGGGTAAGAGTTCTAAATAGGTAGCATTACGAATGACATCCCCTGCTTTTCCTGTGACTTGAATTTTGTTGAATAAATCAGCCACCCCGTTATTAATGCCTAATTTCATCAAGGTTCCACGCATATTGGGATCGGCAGATTGCAACTCTTTTCCTTGACTTAACGCCATTAAATTATCCGCAATATCAGCCCCTTGTTGATAAGCAATTTGAGCAACAGGAGGAAACGGGTTTTTTTCCACGACAGCACAATCACCGGCTGCAAAGACTTCCGGAAATTCCGGCAGTTGTAACGTGGGGGTGACAAAGGGTAAACCATGTTTATCTTTATGATCACCGAGAGAGTCTCCCAAGGATTCAATTAAGGGATTAGTGGCTGTTCCGGCTGTCCAAATGGTGGTTTGAGTGGATAATTGTTCAACGTCTGGGTGATCTTTTTGTTGATAGTTGAGGTTGTTGATATCGACGGTTGTCACTTTCACCCCTAAACGTAAATCGACAGGAACGCTACGACTTTTTAAGGCATCTAGGGCAGTTTCTCTGAGATGGGCGTTCACATCCCCCGATAAAATTTCCCTTCCGTGATTAATGAGAACGATTTTTATATCCTGAATATTACCCCCTAATTTGCTGTACCAACTGGGTAATAAATCAGCTAATGTAGCGGCTATTTCCACCCCGGCTGGACCGGCCCCTACCACTGCGATAGTGAGTAAGCGATCGCGTTCTTGAGAATTTTCGCTTTGACAAGCTTTTTGTAAACAGTCCCTGAGATGACGTTCTAAGTTAATGGCATCTTTTTGAGTGCGAAAGGGAAACGCATTTTCTTTAGCCCCTTCGGTGCCAAAATAGCCTTGAATGTTACCCACTCCTAAAACTAAATAGCGGTAATGATAATTTAATCCCGAAGCTAAGGTTATTTTCTGTTGTTGTAATTCTATGGCGGTGACTGTGTCTTGTACAAAGGTGACATTACTTCCTTCTAGAAGTTCTTTGTAGGATGGGAAAACTTGTTCATCTTGCATCTCCCCTGTGAGATATTCATATAACAAGGGTTTAAAGACAAAACGTTCTTGAGGATCGATTAAGATGATCGGATGAGGATAATGTCGATGACTTAAATGTAAAGCCGTAAATAGTCCGACAAAGCCTCCGCCGACAATAATAGTGGGAGTTGTAGAATTATTCATTGTTTCGATCCTCTTAACAAATCTATGGTTTATTTGATGAAAAGATTATTAATTTTTTAAGAAAGCTTTTATCTTGATGTTTGCAATGTAAACCATACTTATGTCAAGTTTATGACAAATTTTTGTCAATGAGATGAAACTTGATCCCATTGCTACAATAAAACTTGTTGGTTGACCCTATAAGCAATGTTGCTTTTGTTATTGAATAGTCGTAATTTACCTTATCCTGATCCCCTTCATCCGATTATTGTTCACTTTGTCATCGCGATGGTTTTTTTCTCTGTTTTTTGCGATATTGCGGGTCATGTTACGGGGAATTTTAACCTATTTGAGGTAAGCTTTTGGAATTTGTTGGTTGCGTCAGTTTCTAGTTTTCTAGCCATCATTTTTGGTCAATTTGAAGCAGGGTTAGCCCAACCCTATGAAGTGGTTAAACCTGTTTTAAATTTACATACGGTTATCGGTTGGTCATTGGCTGGTTTGATTGTTATGATCACGGCATGGCGGTTTGTCATTCGCATTCGCCGCGTAAAAAAAATTCCGACGGCTTACTTGGGCGTTGCCACAGTGTTAGTGATGTTAGTGGGTTTTCAAGTCTATCTGGGGACTCGTCTGGTGTGGGTTTATGGCCTACACATTGAACCGGTGGTACAGGCAGCCAAAGAGGGTATTTTGCAGTGAATGAAGGGTTAATTAAACAATTAGGTTTAGATTTGGGTGCAAATGGTTTACCTTATCAGTTTCCTTGGCATCCTATCTTAGTTCACTTTACTTTAGGGTTATTTATTATTGCTATTCTGTTTGATTGGGCAGGAACGTTGTTTTATTTGACTAAACCTATCCTAAAATTTCTGGGGTTGCGAGCAAGACGGGCAAGTTTTTATGATTTAGGTTGGTATAACTTAGTAGCAGCCACTTTTATCACCTTTTTCACTGTAACTGCCGGCTTTTTTGAAATAATGTTAGCTCAACCTTCTTTAAATAAACAAAGTAGTTGGGGTTTAGGGGCAGGTTCAACCATGATTTTACATGGCGTGGGTGGGGTTTTATTGTTAAGTGCGATCGCAATTTTAACGGTGTGGCGAGGTTATCAACGGTATCGTTGGCGCAAAACAAAAATTCGACAGGTGCAATGGAGTTATCTGGGCATCGGTTTTTTAATGTTAATTATCCTATTTGTTCACGGAACATTAGGGGCGCAAATGGGAGACGAGTTTGCCATTCATAACACAGCAGCCGGTTTATTACAAAAAGGACAAAACCCTAATCAGGTTCTCCGAGGATTATAACGAATGACTCAACTGTTAGAAAAAATTGCCTTATTTATTAGTGTTGCCGTTGCTATTATTATTAGTTTTGGGGTAGGACAACAAGCTTATCATTGGATGCCCACAGCAGCCACAGCAGAAGCAAAGCACGTTGATAATTTATTCAGCTTTTTGGTGTCTTTAGGAACGTTTGTTTTTTTAGGGGTAGTTGGGATGATTGTTTTTTCTATTATTACCTGTCGGGCTGCAGAGAATGACTACACCGAAGGACACCCCTCTAGAGGCAATGCTAAACTAGAATTTATCTGGACAGCTACCCCCACTCTTTTAGTCCTATGGATTGGTTGGCAAAGCTTGAATATTTATCAAGAGTTAGATATTGAGGGACTAAATACAATTATCGATTTGAAGGGTTCTAATGGTTTAGAAAACCCTACAACATTAGTTGCTCAAACTAACCCTAATCCTGTCGAAGAAATTGAAGTCATTGCTAAACAATGGGAGTGGACATTTCATTATCCTCAGTCTAATCTAACCACTTCTGAATTGCATTTACCCCAAAATCAACCAGTGCGATTAATATTAGAATCAGAAGATGTAATTCATGGTTTCTATGTTCCAGAATTTCGCTTTAAACAGGATATTATTCCTAATCATCCCCTCGATTTTACCTTTACACCGCAAAAACAAGGCAAATATAAGTTACATGATTCTCAATTTAGTGGGACTTATTTTGCCCTAATGGAAGCAGATGTTTATATCGATCCTCCTGATGTTTATCACCAGTGGTTACAGTCAGATCAACATAATATTTTAACCTCTAATTTAGCTGCCAATGAACACGCCCATCAACCTAAACAATTAATTAAAAGTCATTGGCCAACCGTAGAACCTGCAACGTCTTTCGTAGCTCAACAATAATTTGACAAGGCAAGTTTATGTCTTCTTAATAGTGGGTTACGGTGGAAACTAAAGAATACATAAAAAATCAAGAAGATTATCATTTAATCCACCCTACAAAATTTTTAACGAAGCATCAAAATCATGTCACATTCGACAACCAATAACCTTAAAAACTCTCAAGTTAAAACAGAAGTATGGAAACGTTATTTTACTTTTAATACCGATCATAAAGTAATTGGCATTCAATATCTAGTCACAACCTTTATTTTTTTCCTCATTGCTGGCATTATGTCCATGATGATACGTGGTGAATTAATTACCCCTGCCTCGGATTTAGTGGATCGTTCTCTATATAATGGCTTATTTACCCTCCATGGGACAGTGATGATCTTTTTATGGATTATTCCTTCATTAGTAGGATTAGCTAATTATCTCATTCCTCTGATGATCGGGGCGAAAGATATGGCGTTTCCTAAACTGAATGCGATCGCTTTTTGGTTAATTCCAGTGGGAGGAACTTTATTATTATCTAGCTTTTTATTACCCAGTGGTACAGCCCAAGCTGGTTGGTGGTCTTATCCCCCCGTTAGTATCCAAAATCCGACGGGTTATCCCATTAATGGGGAAACCATTTGGTTATTAAGCATTATTTTCTTGGGTGTCTATTTTTTCAGAGGTGATACCAGCTTTTACTCGTAATCCTTTGTTTGGTTATAAATCGGTTGCTGTTGCTTCTTTTGGTATTTCTATCGTCAGTGTCTCCGTTTGGGTTTACCATATGTTTGCCAGTGGTACTCCTAGTTGGATGCGTATTTTCTTTATGTTTTCGACTATGTTAGTGGCTATTCCTACAGGGGTTAAGGTCTTTTCTTGGACAGCAACGGTATGGAAAAGCAAACTACATTTAGATACCCCGATGTTGTTTGCTCTCGGTGGGGTGGTAATGTTTATTTTGGGTGGCATTACTGGGGTGATGTTAGGGGCGATCGCTTTTGATCTTCACGTCAATAATACTTATTTTGTGGTGGGACATTTTCACTATATTGTCTACAACACCATTACCATGGCTTTATTTGCAGGAATTTATTTCTGGTTTCCGAAAATAACAGGGCGAATGTATCATGAAGGTTGGGGTAAACTTCATTTTTGGTTGACATTTTTAGGGGCAAATTTAACTTTTTTTCCCATGTTACCGTTGGGGATAGAAGGGATGATCCGTCGCGTTTCTTCTTATGATCCCCAATATGCAAACTGGAATATTTTAGCTAGTTTAGGGGCATTTTTGTTAGGAATGGCGACGTTACCTTTTATCGCGAATATGGTTGCTTCTTGTTTTGTTGGTATGAAAGCACCCAATAATCCTTGGCACGCTACCGGTTTGGAATGGTCAATTTCTTCACCCCCGCCCCCAGAAAATTTTGAAACGATTCCAACTGTTAATCTTGCACCTTATAGTTATGGTTTACCTCAATATTCTACAGTGGATACAACGGATGAAGAAGCCATTAAACAACATGGTAATTAATTATGGCAAGTTTTATTGATGAAATCTTGGGGACACCATTAAAAGATAGTAGGGAACGAAAAAAAGGTAACGTTTTATTCGGGGTTACTGTCTTTTTGCTGTCGGAAAGTATTATTTTTGTCAGTTTTTTCTTAACTTATATTATTCTCCGTTTGTCTACTTATCCCTGGTTGCCTCCTGGAGTTTCAGGACCAGAATTATCGTTAGCAGTATGGATTAATACGATTATTTTATTATCTAGTAGTCTTATTATTTATTTAGCTGAACAGGCTTTAAAAAAGAAAAAATTAATAGAGTTTCGCTTACTTTGGTTAACTACTTCAGTGATGGGAACCTATTTTTTAGTTGGGACATTTAAAGAGTGGCAAGGCTTAGATTTTGGCTTATCCACTGGGTTAGTGGGGTCAACCTTTTATTTATTGACTGGTTTTCATGGGTTGCACGTTTTGGCTGGAATTTTTTTACAGATGTTAATGCTAGTTCGTTCTTTTATTCCTGGTAATTATAATCGAGGTCATTATGGTGTGACTTCGGTATCTTTATTTTGGCATTTTGTAGACGGAATTTGGGTCATTTTATTCTCTCTTCTTTATCTTTGGTAAGGAACTGGATAATCTATTTAACTCATATCTTGCACCCGCACAATAAAACTCAATGGGTTAAAAAAGTTAATCAATTTGGAGGGACTAAGAACTCACGGGGTAAGAACAAGGTTAAAGTTTAGACGGGGTCTAGGGTGCAGGGTATAGGATGTAGGCAAATATTATGACGCTGCTTCATGAAACCTAGACAAACCTGGACAGGCTTGTTGTTCAATTCCTGCTTCAACCAAGGGAGACGGCTCCTTCTTGTCCACAGGCGTTCACCGATAAGCCATCGGCATTCTTGATCCAACCTTCGATATTTTTTGAGGCGTTGAGATCCCTGTCCATAACTTGGCCACAATTTTGACAATAATAAACTCTTTCAAATAAGGGCATATCTTGTATATTTCCGCAGACTGAACAAGTTTTTGAACTGGGGAACCACCTATCTACTATGGTTAACAAAAAGCCAAAACATTCTTGTTTATAACTCAACAATTCTCGAAAACGATACAATCCTAAATTAGATAAGGCATTGGATAATTTGTGGTTAGCCATCATCCCTTTTATGTTTAAATCTTCTATGAGAATATGTTGATAAGTTTTGGCCAATAATGTGGTGGTTTTTTGCAGAAAATCTTCTCGAATGTTGGTTATTCTTTTATGCTTTTTTCTTAGTTTCTGGTAATATTTAACCGCATTTTTAGATGCAGAGATTCCAGAACGACGGTTGCTGTGTACCTTATTTCTGTTTCTCCATTGTATCTTTCCTAGCTTGGTTTTCGCTTTTTTGATGGAAGATGGAGCCTCCAAGGTGTTTCCGTCACTAAGAGTGGCAAAAGTTTTTATTCCTAAGTCAATTCCTACTTTTTTATGGCAGTGTTTCATCTCAGGTCTTTTACAAGCTGAAACGGCAAAACTTATATACCATTTCCCTGCAGACCTCGATATAGTAAAGGTTTGAGAAACACAGTTATAAGGGATAGCCTCTTTTAATCTGAATGTTCCCAAAGTAGGAATTTTTATCTTTTTTCCCTCCTTGACTAATACCTTACCGTTAGAACTATCTACTGTAAAACTACAGTGATCTTTCTTCTTTTTAAAACGAGGTAAGTCTGCTTTTATTTTAGGCTCTCTCCAACGGGAAAATGCTTTTTTCAAGTCCCTAAAAGCATTCTGATAAATGCGAGATGAATATTTATTTGTCCATAAATATTCTGTTTGCTTTTTAGTAATGTTTGTAAAGACTTTCTTGATAGCATCTAACCGTTTTGAGTCACTGCCAGAAATTTCGGGAATATCCCAGGTGGATTTGAGTAAAGATAAGCCATGATTGTATACAAAGCGAGAAAAGCCAGCACAGCCAGCAAAAAAGCTCTTTTCTTTGTTATTCAGCTTTAATTCTCTCTTAATTGCGTACATGATTAGCTCTTTTGTAATGTTTTGACACTAACTCCTGCTAAATCGGCAAATTCACTTGGTCTATAGTGCATCCTAGACATTCTGTATAGGTATGTCGAGTATTGTACAGGTTTTTGTCTTCTAGAAAAAGCTCTTATTGAACAAAATTGCGACACATTCCCCCACTTCGGAAAACAAGTGGTGGTTAAAGAGCAATTTTGTTCAAACCATACCAACCTTTAAATAAGGGTTATAGCTTCTATCGAGTCAACAAACTTTCTTTCTCCTCTAGAATTGGGACAACCTTCTCCAGTACCATAGGATAGTTATCATTCATCTCAAAGAGGAGAACCTTCATGATTGAACCTTTACTCTTAGGCATTGTTTTAGGTCTGATTCCCATTACATTAGCTGGTTTATTCGTTGCTGCGTATTTACAATATAAGCGCGGAAACCAACTGAACTTAGATTAATTGTGTAACGAGTCGGATATTCATGGCAGCAGACAGCTTACTCAGCAGATAGCTCGATTTCTTGATAACACAATCGGTAATCTCTCACCATTAAGATTGGTTGAGTAACCTTAAAAACACCCCATTCTTGAAGGATGGGGTTTTGTGCAACCATTAATGGCCAGGGGAAATTAACCCATGAATAACCTTAAATTTATTAGATCAAAGTCAGGATAACTTCAAGGATCTAGCTTAAAATGATCTAAAAGATAGTGCTATACTAACAAGACTATTTAATGATAATTTATTAAACAATTATCTCTGCATTAGCTCTACTTTTTCCATCCTCAAAACGTGACTACTCAAACTCCTTCCCTTCCCAATAACCCAGAGACTTTACCTACCCATACCCTTGATAAAAGTCTCGATCGCCAAATGATAGTTATCCTTGACTTTGGTTCTCAATACTCAGAATTAATTGCCCGTCGGATTCGAGAAACCCAAGTTTACTCCGAAGTGCTATCCTATCGCACCACCGCCCAAAAATTACGGCAACTGAACCCCAAAGGGATTATCTTATCGGGGGGTCCTAACTCTGTATACGATGATCACGCCCCTCACTGTGATCCTGATATTTGGAACTTAGGCATTCCTGTTTTAGGGGTTTGCTACGGAATGCAGTTAATGGTTAAACAACTTGGGGGACAAGTTGAAAAAGCGGTACGGGGAGAATATGGTAAAGCTTCCCTGCGTATTGATGACCCCACCGACTTATTAACCAATGTCGAAGATGGTTCAACCATGTGGATGAGTCATGGGGACTCATGTACCCGTCTCCCTGACGGCTTCTCCATTTTAGCTCATACCGAGAATACCCTTTGTGCGGCGATCGCTGATCACGAGAAGAAACTATTTGGGGTACAATTTCACCCGGAAGTGGTTCACTCAGTAGACGGGATCGCCCTGATTCGTAATTTTGTCTATCATATTTGTGAATGTGAACCCACTTGGACTACAGAAGCCTTTGTAGATGAGACTATCCGAGAAATTCGGGCGAAAGTAGGGGATAAACGGGTATTACTCGCCCTGTCTGGCGGTGTGGACTCTTCTACCCTCGCCTTCTTGTTACATCAGGCCATCGGGGACAATTTAACCTGTATGTTTATCGATCAAGGGTTCATGCGTAAAGGGGAACCGGAACGCCTCATGGACATCTTTGATAGACAATTTCATATTCCGGTAGAATATGTCAGTGCGCGCGATCGCTTTCTCAAAAAACTCGAAGGGGTAACGGACCCAGAAAAAAAACGCCGTCTTATTGGTCACGAGTTTATCCAAGTGTTTGAAGAAGAATCAAAACGCCTGGGACCCTTTGATTATTTAGCCCAAGGAACCCTATACCCCGATGTGATCGAGTCGGCCGATACCAATATTGACCCAAAAACCGGCGAAAGGGTTGCCGTTAAAATTAAAAGTCACCATAATGTGGGAGGCTTACCCAAAGATTTACGCTTTAAGTTAGTTGAACCCTTGCGGAAGTTATTTAAAGACGAAGTTCGCAAAGTCGGGCGTTCTATTGGGTTACCCGAAGAAATTGTTCGCCGTCATCCCTTTCCTGGCCCCGGTTTAGCCATTCGTATTATTGGGGAAGTCACCTCAGAACGATTAAATATCTTAAGAGACGCTGATTTTGTCGTACGGGATGAAATCGGTAAACAGGGAATGTACCATGACTTTTGGCAAGCGTTTGCTGTTCTTTTACCCATTCGTAGTGTTGGAGTCATGGGCGATCAACGCACTTATGCCCATCCTATTGTACTGCGTTTAATTAGTAGTGAAGATGGTATGACCGCAGACTGGTCAAAAGTTCCCTATGATCTCTTAGAAATCATTTCTAATCGTATTGTTAATGAGGTTAAAGGGGTTAACCGTGTGGTTTATGATATCACCTCTAAACCCCCTGGAACGATTGAATGGGAATAATTGGCATTTTGTAGGGGTTTAGCATTGCTAAACCCCTAAAGTTATCGGGACAATAATTCTTATTTTTTGGTACTATTTGATTAGTTTAAATGAGTGAGTCAGCAACACAACTGAACTTTGAACTTTTAGCTTTAGATACCTCTGAAAATTTTATTATTAAGTCAGAAGTTGATTTATTATATTTGTTTCGTTCCTACAGTGACTTATGGAAAAATGCGTCATTGGATGAACAAAATTTAACCATAACTGATGGAGATGCTACCCTCGAAGTTCAAAAAATAAAAGCCGATGTTGAACCTAATAAAACTTTTTTAATTAAACTAACAGGAGATTCTAATTGGTTAGAAGCGAAGCGAATTAATATATTATCTTTTCTCGCTGCACAAAATTTTGATTGTTTGTATATTCTTTTAGACGAAATATCACAAGAAATCGCGACTCAATTATATCCATTGATTTATCAATTAGAAAACGCACTAAGAACTTACTTAACTAAATTTATGATTACTAAAGTTGGTGTAAGTTGGTGGAAAATTACAGCGACTTCTGAACTGAGTAAGAAAGTTAATGATCGCAAAAACAATGAAAAGGAATTTTCACAATTTATTGATAATAAATTATATTTAGCTGATTTTGGAGATTTAGGACAATTAATTTATAAACATTCATCAGGTTTTATTACCAAAGAGGATATATTAAAGAAAATCGCCGAAGTAGAAGAAACACCGAAAGCAATAAGAAAACTAAAAAGTGATTTACAAAGTAATTATCAAAAATTCTTTCGCGAACATTTCAAAAATAATGGATTTCAAGATAAATGGCAAGAAATGGAAAAACTACAGCAGTTTGCGACTCAGTGTAGTACAATTTTAAATTAGCATAATAATTTTAATAAATCCTTCAATGAAACCTTATTCTATTGATTTACGTCAGAAAATTATTGAAGCTTATCAAAACCAAGAAGGTTCACAAAGACAGTTAGCTAAACGCTTTAAAGTTAGTCTTAGCTTCACTCAAAAATTATTGAAGCGATATCGCGAAACCAACGAGATAGAACCTCGTAAGAGTGGAAAAGGATTTATTGCCAGACTAGAACAGCATACACAGGTGGTTGAGAAATTAGTTGCTGATAATAATGATATCACTTTAGAAGAATTACAAAACTCTCTTGAATTAGAAACAGGGGTTAAACTATCTATTAGTAACATTTGTCGTTTTCTACAAAGAAAAAAACTGACTCGAAAAAAAGCGAGTGCGTAATTCTGGGGTGTCCCCAGAATGTAAGACGCACTCAAGACAAACAGTCAAATCGAGTCAAGCTACAACTGAAAGAGTCCAGGGTCTTCGATTTAACTATTGGAAACAAGTCAAAAAAGTTGACATGGAAAATTTAGTATTTATTGATGAAATGGGAGCCAATCTAGCTTTAGCTCGTAGATATGCTCGTTCTCTTCAAGGGACTCGTGCCTATAGTCAACAGCCTTTTTACCCTGGACAACATTTAAGTTTAATTGGAGCGATTGCTCTTAAAGGTTTTATAGGAGGAATGACTCTAGAAGGAGGAATAAATGGTATAGCTTTTCAAGTTTTTTTAGATAAAGTTTTACTACCCCAACTTTGGCCAGGTGCTTGTGTAGTAATGGATAATTTACCGGCTCACAAAGTTAAGGGAGTTCAAGAAAAAATACAATCAGTAGGTGCTTCTTTAATTTACTTATCTCCTTATTCTCCTGATTTTAATCCCATAGAAAATTGCTGGTCTAAACTTAAAGCTTATTTACGAAAAGTAGCTGCGCGTTCCCGTGAAACTCTCGAAAAAGCAATCTCTTTTGGATTAGATTTGATCACAGAATGTGATATTAGAAATTGGTTTGCTCATTGTTGCTACTGTACCTCATAAAGTCGCAAACTGCTGTAAGACATAAAGTTGCTCATAATAACTTGTTTACAAATTCTGATCTTGAAAGAGGTAAAACCTTATTTGATGAATTAATGAATATTATTGATACCGCAACCAAAGAAGTAGATAATGTCATCTTAGAACAAGAAGAGAAAGAAGCGATAGAAGAATCAATAAAAAAAGATTTTATTGAAACTCAATCTTATCACTTTGAAGACAATAAAATAATAAATTGGATAGAAAGACAACCCAATAAAATGGACGCATTGTTAATTAAATATGAAGAATCTAAACATCAACTCACAAAAAAAATAGAAGCAGCAATAGAAAAACAAACTAAATTTATTTAAGCATTAGGGTGGGTATTGCTCCCCTGAAAAGATTGTGTAAGTCCGTTAACATTCTAATAATCATGTATAGGTCTCCAGGTAAAAATTACAATTAAATGAAAAAGATTGTTATAGTTTATAATAATAGGCTCGAACATTATAGATTTATGAAGAACAAAGTAATATTTATTCTCTTCCCTCATACCTCCTACCTCCTTCAATCCTCTGGTGCTTTACGAATTTGAAAACAACACCATTGTTTACGTTTCCATAAAGCAGCAACAATCCATCCTTCTTGTTCTAACGTATCAGCGATCGCCTGAGATTGTTCGATCAAAATCCCACTTAAAACCCCCCAAGTATTGGGTTTAGCTAACTTAGAAAAGTGAGGAATTAAATCAATAATCACCTCAGCTAAAATATTACAAACGATACCATCTACCCCCTCACTGACTAAGTCTAATAACTCTGTCAGACTTCCTTGATTAATAACTAAACGATCTGGATGAATTTCATTAAGATGACGATTTTCTCTGGTTGCTTTGACAGCTAAGGGGTCAATATCGACCCCATACACTTTACTGGCCCCGAGTAAAATCGCCCCAATGGAGAGAATACCGGAACCCGAACCAATATCAGCGATCACCACATTTTCAGGAGATTTAGATAAGCGCATTTCGAGGGACTCTAGACACAACTGAGTGGTGGGGTGGGTTCCCGTACCAAATGCTACCCCTGGATCAAGTTTGAGGATGAGTTTATCGGTGGTTTGAGGAGGGGTTAACCAAGCCGGATAAACAATAAAGCGATCGCCTACTTCTGTGGGTTCCCAGTGATCTTTCCAACTACTGGCCCAGTCTTCTTCCTCGATTAATTTCCAACGGGTTAGGGGTTGGGGTAAATTTAAAACCAAAGCATCTTGTTGTAACCACAAGGATAATGCAGAGATATCTAAGGACTGGTATTGAATTTGTGGGGCATAGGCCTGAATCACATAAGATTTTCCTTTAATTTCCCGTGAGGTTCCTGAACAGCCAAACTTATCTAACCGCCAAGTAATGGATTCTTCTAAATGAGGATGACACAAAATGGTGATTTCCCACCAATTGTTAGACATAGGACATTTTTATCAATAAAAGGACTCGAAAATGGGGAGAGTAGGGGACAGGTCAAGTCGTTTATCTATTTTACGATTGCCTGTTCCCCGTTCCCCGTTGCCTCTCTCGAAGGGAGTTAAAGTTTAACCGTATAAGCGTCTCGAATACCAGAAACTTTAGTAATTTCGGTCAAGAGTCCTTCTGGTAAGGGATCATCTAAACTCAGAGCCATTACCGCATCTCCCCGTACAATTTTCCGTCCCACTTGCATACTAGCAATGTTAACGTTAAAACTGCCTAACAGAGAGCCAATTTTACCAATAATCCCCGGCATATCACGGTGAACGGTAAACAACATATAATTACTGGGAGGTACGTTAATAGGGAACCCATCCACATCGGTAATGCGAATTTCACCATCACTTAACAACGCCCCAGTCACCGAATGTTCTCCTAACGATCCCTGTGCTGACAGATGCAAAGAACCCGAATAGTCCCGAATAGAAGCGTCACGGGTTTCAATGATCCGTACCCCTCGTTCTTTGGCTTCAATGGCTGCATTGACGTAATTCACCCGTTCTCGTAAGGCTTGAGAGAGTAATCCTTTAATGGAAGCCACCACAATCGGTTGACCTTTGGTACTGGCTAATTCTCCTTGTAAACGGACTGTTAAGCGTTCAATGCGTCCGCCGGCTAATTGACCGACTAAATTGCCCAACGTTTCTGCTAATTGCAGATAGGGGCGCATTTTTTCCATTACATCTGGGGTGAGTCCGGGGATATTAACCGCAGAACGAGCCGGAAGTCCTAATAAAACGTCGCGAATTTGTTCAGCCACATCAACGGCCACATTCACCTGTGCTTCAGCCGTAGAAGCCCCTAAGTGGGGGGTTAAAATGATGTTGTCGTAGTCTCTAAGTTTGGAGTCTCCGAGGGGTTCTTCTTCAAATACATCTAGGGCCGCCCCGGCTATTTTCCCTTCTGCGATCGCTTCTGCTAGGGCATCTTCATCGATAGTTCCCCCTCGCGCACAGTTAATCAGGCGAGCGGTGGGCTTCATTTTACTGAAAGCTTCCTTATTAATCACGTGGGTGGTTTCGGGGGTTTTTGGGATGTGTAGGGTAATATAATCGGATTCAGCGAAGAGGAGATCGAGATCCACTAAGGTACAGCCTAGCTGATCGGCCCGTTCTTTAGAAATAAAGGGATCATAAGCTAATAATTTCATGCCCATGGATTTGGCCACATTAGCCACATGGGACCCAATTTTTCCTAACCCGACCACTCCTAGGGTTTTCTTATAGACTTCTGCCCCGATAAAGCGTTTACGTTCCCATTTGTTATTTTTAACGGATTGGTTAGCTTCGGGAATGTGCCGAGAGAGGGATAACATCATGGCCAGGGCGTGTTCTGCTGCTGCGATGGTGTTTCCTTCTGGGGAGTTGACCACCACAATACCCTGACGAGTGGCCGCCGGTACATCGATATTATCGACACCAACCCCTGCCCGTCCAATAATTTTCAGTTGGGTTCCGGCCGCAATAATTTCTTTGGTAACACGGGTTCCCGAACGTAGCATCATGGCATCGTATTCCGGGATAATTTTTACTAATTCTTCTGGGGGTAATCCCGTTTTAACATCCACCTGCGCCACTTGTGAGAGGATATCAATACCAACTTGGTCAATGGGGTCTGATACAAGAACTTTTGCCATAGTAATTCGTCTTGGTAGGGGTGATCGTTTCTATACTTTGCTCTCATGGTTGCAGTAGCTTATTGTAGCGGTCAATGTCCCCCTAAACCTCAAATCCTTAAGAAGTTTTCCAGTTTCCTTTGAAAGGGTTTCGCGCTTCCCCCTCTCAATTAAACATTGTAGATAGGCACTGCGCGAAACCATGAGGTTCAAACCTTAGTCTCTTACTTATCTTTTAACCAACTAAACATCGCCCGTAAATCTTTGCCCACTTCTTCGATAGAATGTTCAGCTTCTTGACGACGCATCGCCGTAAATCCTGGTTTACCGGATTGATTTTCTAGAACAAACTCCCGTGCAAATTGACCGGATTGAATCTCTCTGAGAATTTGTTTCATTTCCGCGCGGGTTTCATCGGTAACAATGCGAGGACCTCTGGTTAAGTCTCCATATTCTGCGGTATTGGAGATGCTATCACGCATTTTTGCCAGTCCCCCCTCGACGATCAAATCCACAATTAACTTGACTTCGTGGAGGCATTCAAAATAGGCTAATTCGGGCTGATAACCAGCATCGACTAAGGTTTCAAATCCTGATTTGATCAGGGCTGATAACCCGCCACAGAGTACCACCTGTTCTCCAAATAAATCGGTTTCTGTCTCTTCTCTAAAGCTGGTTTCGAGAATACCAGCGCGGGTTCCTCCGATTCCTTTGGCATAGGCCATGGCGCGATCGCGGGCTTGTCCACTGGCATCTTGATAAACGGCAAATAAACAGGGAACCCCTTCCCCTTGTTCGTAGGTACGGCGCACTAAATGGCCTGGACCTTTGGGGGCTACCATCACCACATCGACGGTTTCGGGGGGAACAATTTGACCAAAGTGAATGTTAAAACCATGAGCAAAGGATAACACCTTGCCCTCTCTTAAATTAGGTTCAATATCTTCTTGATAAACTGCTTTTTGAACTTCATCGGGTAACAAGATCATGATCCAATCAGCAGCACTAGCCGCGTCGGCTACATTCATCACTTTTAGCCCTGCGTCTTCGGCTTTTTGTCGTGATTTACTGCCTGGATACAGCCCCACTACCACATTGATGCCACTATCTTTTAAATTGAGGGCGTGGGCATGACCTTGAGAACCATAACCAATAATGGCCACGGTTTTATCCGCTAATAAATCAAGGTTGGCATCTGCATCGTAATACATCCGAGCCATGAGGCTGTCTCCTAATTTTCTTACAAACTCTCCATTATATAATCTATAGGCCCTAGGGTGCGGATTTGGGGATTTTGTAATCTTTCTTTTGTCTTTGAGGGTTAACTGGGATTCACCCACATCAAGGTTTGACCATATTCGACCGGTTCGCCGTTGGCCACAGCTATTTCCATCACTTCTCCTGTGACTTCGGCTTCAATTTCATTCATCAGTTTCATCGCTTCAATAATACAAACCGTTTGAGTATTACTGACGCGATCGCCCACGTCTACAAAGGGCGGTTCATCGGGGGCCGGGGCGCGATAAAAGGTTCCTACCATCGGGGAGGTAATGGCCACCCATTTTTTTTCTGTGGGAGATGGGGTTGTTTCTGGGGGTGGGGTGGATGTGGTCGGGGCTGAAGGTTGGGCTACGGTTTCCGAGGCGATGGGGGCTACCGTTTGAATTTGGGGGGTAGCGTCTCGACGAACATTTAACTCAAACGTTTCTGTTTTTAGGCTAACTTCGGCAATATCAGTATGAGCGATCGCCCCTAATAAATCTCGTAGTTCATTAAAATTAATTGACACAGATTATCTATCCCATAATCGTTGAGCAAACAGAGGTTGTCTCCCTAGGGACAACCGTTCGGGCGTTAATTTTCTCGTCCTAAATAGGAACCATCACGGGTATCGACTTTAATTTTTTCCCCAATGGAAATAAACAGAGGAACCATCACTTGCGCCCCGGTTTCAACAATGGCGGGTTTCGTTCCCCCGGTTGCGGTGTCCCCTTTCACCCCTGGATCGGTGTCGGTTACTTCTAAAATCACTGAGGTTGGTAATTGTACCTCTAAAACGGTATCGTTCCAGAAGAGAACATCGGCTTCCATTTCTTCTTTGATATAGTTGACCGTTGTTCCCATTTGTTCAGGGCTTAACCGCACTTCTTCATAGGTTTCCATATCCATAAAGACGTATTGTTCCCCTTCTTTATAGGTATGTTGCATGGTTCGTTTTTCTAAAGTGGCTTGGGGAACGGTTTCCCCTGCGCGAAACGTCCGCTCAACCACGCTACCGGTCTGGGCGTTTTTTAATTTGGTTCGCACAAAAGCTGAACCTTTCCCCGGTTTGACGTGCAGGAATTCAACGACGCGCCATACTGAACCATCTAATTCAATGCTGGTACCAGTCCGAAAATCGTTACTAGAAATCATGAAAGGCTTTTAGAGCTTAGAAAGTCAAGATTTATTTTACAAGAGTTTGGCAACCCTGAGGTTAATTACCTCATATCTGTTAACATTCAGTGCTTGATTAAGACACCCTAGCGACGATCGCCCGATGTCTAGGACTGATGGGGGTTATTTTCGGGGGTTCAAACCCGGCTTCTTGTAAGGCAGTTTCTACCTCTAAGGCAAAATATTGATCGAGGTAGGGTTCGGTACTTTTGAGTAGGGTTAGGATGTAGGGGGGCATTTTTTCATAGGCTTCGGCGCGGGGGTTCATATCCATCATCGTGAAATAGCCCCCAGGTTTGAGGAGACGACGGGCTTCAGCGAAGATAGCGATCGCTGCTGTTTGGGGGAGTTCGTGGTACAACAAAAAGGCTGACACGAGATCAAAAGAGGTTGGGGGTAAGTTACTGGCTTCGGCTGCCCCATGCACCCAGTTGATGGGCAGGTTTCGTTGTTGACTTCGATACTGGGCCACAGCTAAATGATAGGCCGATAGGTCTAAACCTGTTACTGTTGCGTCGGGATAAAGTTCTTGTAGAGGAAAGGTACTCATCCCGACGCTACAACCGATATCTAAAATAGCTTGAGGGGTTAAGGATAATTGTTGTTTAAGAATTTCGTGATAATTGTGCCGTAAACGGGGATCGCCATCGACTCCTGCCCCCGGCCAAATGCTGGCATGAACGGCATAAGCAGCAGATTCGACTTCTAGGGCTGATTCCCAACTTAAATTTCCTGTTTCATAACCATGAAAGGAACAGACATAATAGTCAGGATAGATCAGGTCAGGATTTTCAACTTTGGCCAGTTCTTCTTGCCAGTTATGGCGACTAAGTTGACGGACATTCTCTCGCCAGGGAACCCCTATTTTTTCTGCCCGATTAATAATCATGTTCCGGGCTTGATGTTTAGCTAGTTTGGCTAGGGGTTTGACCGATAAAATGCCATTGATGAGACGGGAGGCGATACTGGGTTGGGATTGATATGAGGTAACAGTCATAAAATTCTCTAGAGGTCGATCCTGACAGTAACCAAGTCGTATCGATGGTTACTCTCTTGTCTTCGTTCCTGATTTTACCAGTTACCAGTCACCAGTGAACAGTTATGGTTCACTGTTCACTGATGAGGGAAAACCCCTAGTTATTCGGTCACCCCATAAGTCAAATTATTCTTCAGTTGCCGAGGGATAAACATCACGGGCAACTAAGACAGGTTTTTCTTGATATTCTGCCTCTATTTCTTGTTGTAAATCTAAATCCCAGGTCAGATCGTAGTCTCGCTCAAATTCACTGCTAATATAAGGACGCAATACCCCTGTTACCGTGACATAGCGGTCTTCTGGGTCATTTTGGTTAGCCAGTTGAGCGTTGGGTGTCGCACCCACCACTAATAGTTCACCATCGCTAAACCAACCTTCTTCACCTACGGTATAGGCACTCGAAGAATAAACCTCAGCTACTTCGGCTTCTACGGCAACAACTCGATTGTAATAAGCCTCTGGGTTTTCTGCCAATTCTTCGGGATCGGGGGCTAAGGCTATGGACTCAGCAATGATCGCAGGTTGCTCTTCATACTCAGCATAGAGATTGGGATCTAACCCAATACCATAGTCTCTCTCAATATCGGCAATCACAAATTGCACAACTTCTCCGGTGACTTGTATGGGAACATCTTCTGCGTCGGAGAGACTCATCTGTGATCCAGTAGCATCAATGATTAAGATGTCTTCTCCCCCAAAAAACTCATTGGACTCTACCACATAACCACCATCGTCGATCATTTCTTCGATTTCACTTCTAATGGTAACGGTTTGACCGACGAGTTGTTCGGCTTGTTCGCTAATGTCTTCGGTTGTAACATTATTAGATGAGGTGATGTCAGGTTGAGTACATCCAGAAACTAGCAGTGCTGAAGAAGATAAGGCGATCGCCCCTAAACAAGCTAGGGTCTTCCTTGTCCACTGAAAACGACGAAAAGGATAATTTTGTTTATACATATAATTTTTCTCCTGTTTCATGGTTAACATTACCTATATTTTTATTTTTCTAACTTTCAACTTAGTCATTTTTGGGCCATATTATATCCATCTATAGAATTAGTTTTGTGATCAGCGCACAATAAACTTTAGACATAAATTTTCTTGTCCTGACCTCTTCTACTAAGCCTGAAATCCCCTAGAAACCCTAGGGAAGAGGCCAACTTTATCCAATACAATAACTGCGACTCCTCAGTCCTGTTTATGAACTAGATAGGTAGGAAAAGCAGGAAGTCTGAAGAGTAAAGATGACGCTACTACTAAGTAGGTAGGCACAATTAAATGGATAAAACTTGTAGGGTGGGCAATGTCTCAAATCGTTTCTGGCTCAGGTTTGTAAGTTTTTTCTTAGCATTGCCCACCTTCCGTTTATTTATCCACCTATATATCATAAGTGGATGTAATCTGAAAACTTTTTTTCACCGTTATCAGTGATCAGTGAATTATCTGGGTCACTGATCACTCATGACTGGTTTAACTTTCTGTTTCTAGTACATTTAATAGTTTATCTTCTAGGGTTGTTAAAAAGGGACGATCAATTTTTCCCAATTCTTCTAAAAACTTTTTAACTGAATTGTCTAATTTATTTTGAGAAATTTGGTTCAGGCGGTCGCTTATTTTTTTCATCTCTTGTTGTTGTTTTGATGAATAATAAACATCTTTTAAGTGTTCAATTTTAACTTGAATTCTTCCATCCCAAGTTTTGACGATGCAGGAAAAATTGAGAACTTCTTCAATAATGCACCACTGACCACTTCTTCCTTTGAGATCGGGATTTCTTTTCATGACAATTTGGGCAACTTCTCCCACTCGCCAAGGGTTAGGTACGGGCCGACGTTCCCGAATTTCATCAACGACGCTTCTTTTTTGATTATTTTTGCTTCTGGTTTTGACTGTTTGATTGATACTCTTATTTTGATTTCTTTTCGGTTTTTGGGTCTTTAGTTGATCGAGAGAATTGATAGAGTTACTCATTCCTTGCAATGTTTACAGGTTAATAATTTGGCACAAGATGACAAAAGAACTTATCTTTTCTTAAGTTCTTGGAGTTGCTTAAATGCTTTTAATCCGTTGACAGCACTTTTTGATTTTTTTAGGGTCTATCACTGTAACCTATTATAACATAAAAATCAAGGGGTTAACTTTGTAAAATTGAGGATAAAGTCGGGGTTATTTTCCCCAATTTTATCAATATTTAATAGGTAAAAGAAGCGAACCGATGATTGATAAATCCTTTGCACAAGACTCAAGGATTCTGTGAATTGTTAAAAAAGCTGTGGAAAATAACCATGAAAATGTGGAAATATGTTAAAAATAGAGAAAATTTCTGAATGTAAACATAAATAACCCGAAACTTTAAATAAAGTAAAAAATTGAAATAATCACTCGGATTAACTGTTCAAAAAGATAAAAATGTGACAGAATAACTTATAGAAATTGATTATTAATTGTTCCTACTATTATGAATACAATTTATCCTGTTGTTTGGTCTAATAATAAAGTGTTATTGATCGATCAAACCTCTTTACCCAGTCAATACACCCTAGTAGAAATTAGTCGCTATGAAGATATGGCAAAAGCGATTAAAACCATGATTGTTCGCGGTGCGCCTGCCATTGGGGTAGCAGCAGCCTATGGAATGTATTTAGGGGCAAAAGATATTCAAACAAAAGAGAGAGAAATCTTCTTAAAAGAATTAGACAAGGTAGCCGAAATATTACGTCAAACTCGTCCCACTGCAGTGAATCTTTTTTGGGCAATTTCTCGAATGCTAAAAACCGCTTATGAAACCATTGGGACAGTAGAAGAAATCAAACAAATTTTACTAAAAACGGCTCAAAAGATCCAAGAAGAAGACTTAAAAACTTGTCAAGCGATCGGTGAAAATAGTTTACCCATATTACCCAAACAACCAGCAAAATTAACAATACTAACCCATTGTAACGCCGGGGCATTAGCGACAGCCGGTTATGGTACTGCATTGGGGGTAATTCGTTCGGTTTGGGCGGCTAACCGCTTAAATAGGGTTTTTGCTGATGAAACAAGACCCCGTTTACAAGGGGCAAAATTAACGGCTTGGGAATGTGTTCAAGAAAAAATTCCGGTGACTGTTATTAGTGATAATATGGCAGCCCATTGTATGCAAAAAGGACTCATTGATATGGTGGTAGTCGGGGCTGATAGAATTGCTTCCAATGGAGATGCTGCCAATAAAATCGGCACTTATGGACTCGCGGTTATCGCCAAAATGCACCATGTCCCTTTTTATGTAGCAGCTCCCCTTTCTACGGTAGATTTTAGTTTAGAAACCGGTGATTTAATTCCCATCGAAGAAAGAGATCCCTCCGAACTTTATCAAATTGGCAATACAGTGATTTATCCCGATGGAGTAGATTATTATAATCCGGCATTTGATGTTACCCCTGCTCATTTAATTACAGGGATTATTACTGAACAAAAAACAGTTAAACCAGAAGAACTGATTACTTTAAAATCAGAGTTCTCCTATCAATCAAGTTGATTGTTTCTGACAATTTAATAGAGCAAATTAGGGTTGTTCGACCAATCGATCCCGATTTCCTTTAACTCTTTCCTCCATATCCTCCACTTGAGCATCTCGTTGCTTACTGGGTTTCTCAAAGTCAGTGTCTGGGGTAAAACTGAGGAAAATTTTATTAACCTGGGTACGAGTATTTTTGCTCACCGTGCTTAAGGGTTTGGGTAAAAAGCTATCCCCAGCCGCGACAAAAATTAACCCTAATACTAATATGATCGATCCTAATGGTTTCATAATTTCTACTTCAGGCAATGCAAATCTGATAAGATTAGTATTCCCTAAACTCTGTTAGAACAAAACACGCCTCACACCGAAAAACAAGGTTAACGACGAACATTCAACCCACGACGATAAGAGAAATTTTGCCGGTTAGCGATGAGAGATAGATCGGAATTTAGGGTTAAGGTGAGATCACGGTTAGGATCAATAACCACTTCTTGATGCTCTCCACCGCCAATAATTTGACCTTCCGGTAAACCCCATCCTAATAGGGTTCCTAAAGCGGCCCCTCCTAACACTTCTAACGCATCAATGCGGCGATCGCCTGTGGTTCCTGCGATAATGGTGGCAGCCCCGGCACCGGAAAAGGTTCCCGATAAAATATTACCAACGGTTGCCCCATTGTTGACGGTTTCTGTCCTAGAAATGACCTGAGATGTGGCATTAAGGGGTATCCATTGATTATTAATAATCATCTCCCGTGCCACAAACCGCGTTCCTTGTTCGGTGGGTTCGAGTTGCCCCATAATTCTCGTACCGGCCGGAATTAAAAGACTACCATTACTATCCCGAAGGTTAGCAGACACTTGTAATTCTAGGGGTAAATATTCTCCTTGATTAACACGAATTTGTTGTGATTGAGTATAGGTAACAGGAATTAATGTTCCTTGGGGAATACTAACCCGATAATTGTCTGTTGCAGTGGGGTTAGAGGTGGGAAAAGGTTGAGCGGAAACGGCGGTTAAGGGTAATAAAGATGTAGAGGCGGTAATCGCAACTAAGAACGCGCTGAGTGTAGAAAACCCTGATTTTTTAAGACTAAGTTTTAACATTTTTTGTTCCCTCCTTTGCTTTAGAGGTTAGGTGTTATCCCCCTCTATTTTCAGCATAATTCTTTCATCAAGGGATGTCAGTCCCAACCATAAGGGAATGTTTCGGTTGTTTCATAGAAAAAAGTGGAAATTAAGGTTAACTAAAATAGTTAACTAATGCTTCTGTTAATCCATCTAAGGTATATTCCTGGGCTTCTATATCCACTCTTTCTAATAAGTCATAACAAGTTTTTGACGTTTGTGGTCCGATGGAGGCTAGGCAAACTTGCTCTAAAAGAGATAGAATGTCTGATTTGCTCTGAGTTTTTAAGGCTTTCTCCACTAAAGTATAAAAGTTTTTAACGGTTTTAGAACTGGTAAAGGTAATAATATTAACTTGTTTATTTTTTAAGGCTTCCCAGGCTTGAGGATTGATGGTTTCAGGGCATCCTGACTGATAAGCCGGAACTTCAACAATATTGGCTTCTTGTTTTTGTAATTCTTTGACTAATATTTCCCTTCCCCCTGTTTCTACACGGGGAAATAAGATTTTTTGATGACTTAAACTTTCAGGAAAAGAATCAATTAATGAATCGGCAATAAAATTAGGGGGAATAAAATCAGGAGTGAGATGATATTGCTTTAAATAAGACGCTGTTTTTTTACCCACTACCGCAATTTTAATGTTACTTAAAACACGAAGATCATGACCTAATGCTTCTAACCGTTGAAAGAAAAATTTAACCCCGTTGGCTGAGGTTAAAATTAACCAATCAAAAGAAGATAATCCTTCAAT
Organism: Cyanothece sp. BG0011; assembly: GCF_003013815.1. GTDB lineage: Bacteria > Cyanobacteriota > Cyanobacteriia > Cyanobacteriales > Microcystaceae > Crocosphaera. The sequence goes on from NZ_PRLH01000094.1 coordinate 39,645, forward strand.
GGCTAAGTCTAATTCTTCCCAACAAGAAGGCGGAGAAATTTCTAAGGTTGGCATTTCTAGCGTGTTGGCACCCTGTTGTTGCAAGAGATGACTAAACTGACTTGATTGTTCTTTTGCACGGGTAATTAATACTGTTTTATGAGCTAAAGGAAGGCTAATAGATGAAGACATAGAGCGTAAATTAACGACATTTCCGATAATAATAATAGCTGGAGATAAGGATAATCCTGATACTTGTTCTATTATAGTCTTTAATGTAGCGATCCAAACTTTTTCTTGCTCAGTTCCACTATTTTGAATAATGGCGATGGGTTCATGGGGAGATTTCCCGTTACTGATTAAATGAGCAACAATTTTATTAAGGTTTCTGGTTCCCATTAATATTACTAATGTATCAATTTTAGCTAAAGCCGACCAATTTAATAAGTCAGGTTGATGGCCGGTTAAAACTGTGAAACATCGACCTACTTCTTTATCAGTTAAGGGAATTCCTGTTAATAAAGGTGCAGCTAAAGCGGATGAAATACCGGGGACTAATTCATAAGAACAATTGGCTTCATTTAAGGCTTTAATTTCTTCATTAACCCGTCCAAAAATTAAAGGATCACCACTTTTTAAACGAATGACTTGTTTTCCTAGTAAACAGTAATTGATGAGTAAACGATTAATTTGATTTTGTTGGGTACTGGGTTGACCTGCTCGTTTACCAACATTAATTTTTAAGCAAGTTTCAGGTACTAAATGCAGTAATTTTTCATCCACTAAAGCATCATAGATTAAGACCTCAGATTGAGCAATGAGATGATAGGCTCTCAAGGTTAAATAATTAATATTTCCGACTCCTGAACCTACTAAATAAACTTTACCACTCATCTATTTATTATCCTTATAAAACACTAGAAAGTAGTTGATAAATTAATTTAAATAATGATGTAACTGCTATTAAACCGGCTCCTGCCACTAATCCTGCTATGAGTAAAAACGAAACCGAATTAAATCCTAAAAAGCCTAGAAATAAAGTAACTATTAATGAAACTACTGTTATTATTCCAATGATTAATAAATCTTTTTTATCAAGAATTTGACGATATTGAAGATAAAGTAAACCGCCCATAATCATACATCCAATGATAATTCCAGGAACAGCCAGGAAGTTTTTTAAACCTAAAATAAGGATGGCTCCTTCAAACCCGGTAAACCCTGAATAAATTAATAGATCAACACTAGAAAAAGTCTTGGTTGCACGAGGAGAAATAGGAGACGGAGACGGTTGAGGAGGGGGAGAAGGAACCGAAGGTTTAGAGGGATTAGAAGGGCGTTGAATTGATGTTTTTGTCCCCGAAGAAATTCCTTGAGATTGAGATGAATGTAACGCTTGTAAAACCTCAGACGCACTTTGATAACGTTCCCTCGGACTGGGTAATAATAATCGATCCAATATATTAGCTAATCCATCACTAAGATTGGTAACATGAGTTCTCCAATTCCAACAATTATTATAAGAATCATATAACTCTTCTGGGGATTTTCCTGTTAATAAATTTAAACAAGTAGTCGCCAAAGCATATAAATCCGTAGCCGGATAAACCGCCGATCCCTGCATTTGTTCAGGGGGAGCAAACCCCATAGAATAAATTCCCGTTGAGCGTTTTTGAGGATTCCCCGCAGTTGCCGTAACTTGTTTAACAGCACCAAAATCTAATAAATATAAACGACCTTGTTTGTCTCGCATAATATTAGAGGGTTTAATATCGCGGTGAATACAATTATTATCGTGAATAAACTGTAAAACCAATAAAATTTCGTGAAGCACTTCTATGATTTCACTTTCTTTGAAAATGCCTTTTCTTTTTAATTCGGTTTCTAAATCTTCCCCATCAATGAGTTCTTGTACTAAGTAAAAAAACTGTTCTTCTTCTTTGGTGATCTGATTAGAAACCACCAAAGGAAAAAAAGCATAAAGTTGGGGAATTTGAGGATGTTTACTACCTAAATCTTCTAAAATAACCGCCTCTCGTTCAAATAAATCTTGAGCGATCGCTAATGCTTGAGCATTTAAGTTTCCTTCCGGTTGAAACTGTTTCACCACACATAAACGCATGGTAGGAGTAAAGCGATCTTGCGCTAAAAAAGCAGCTCCAAACCCCCCTTTTCCCAACAACTTAGACGGTAAATAACGGCCGGCTAGAATCAGAGGCATTCCGCAACTGGTACAGTATTTTTGTTGAACCGTTTTTAATTTTGAGGGATCATCAAGATCAGAAAAATTGTTGTGAGGATGAGAACATCCCGGACGAGTACAAAGAATTTCCATGTTAAATGGATAGGGTGAGTATTTTCTGTGCTTTTATTGTAAGCAACGGATTAAATTTGGACAATTTATTGAAGACTACGACGATATTGGGCCCCAGAGGTACAGGTTTCTCGTATTTCTACCATACACAATCCTGGTAGTTGGGCTGCTTCTAATTTTTCAAAGATCCATTGGGCGATCGCTTCACTGGTCGGACTTTCTAACCCTGTGGTTTCATTTAAGTAGTAATGATCTAAGAAATTTTCCACCAACGGGTCAAGATAAGCACTAATCTCGCCAAAATCCATCACCATTCCCTGCTGTGGCCCGGTTTCGTGGAGGCGATCGCGACTAACATAAACCCGTCCCACCCAACTATGACCATGAAGACGACAACACTTCCCCTGATGATGGGGGAGTCGGTGGGCTGCTTCAAAGCGAAACTCTTTATAAATCGTCCATTGATGGGGTGGGTTCATGGTTCAATCCCAGACAACTTGGTATCTTCTTTAATTTTATACATTGGAACGTCGTTGTCGCTCTTTTAGCTCTTGTTCGGTTTCTAATTCTTGTGTCAAAAAATAGTTCAAAAACGTCCGAATCACCGCAATGGCCGCCAATTTTCCCAATGCTTGAAACGAAGGAGCAATAGTGGTGCTTAACACATCTGAACCCAGTTGAAATTCTAGGGCCAATGCTAACCAGGAACCAAAACGCAGACGAACTTCTAAAAAGGGAAAAGAGCGAAAGCGAAAATTAATGATCACGCAACGGATACCTGCTAATAATCCACAGACGATACATAATACTGATACAGACTCTAACATGAGGCGAAACAGTGTCACCCAATGTTGCAACGCTGCTTCTATCTGCTCAAACCATTCCATAATAACCCTGAATAATTGTTATCAAACCGTAATCTTGTTTATTTTTTATAACTGATTTTTGTTTTTTTTGCTGATCAGTCCGTACAACTACTAAAACTTAAGTAAAAAACCCTGGTGATTTCCCCATAACCACAGAGGAAAGCCCTATATTATCTTCCTACAATAAAATTATCTTTGATAATAAATTGAGGTTTATATAAGATGGTTTTCACCTCAAGTGATAGCAAACAAGAAACGAAACAATTACTAACAGAATTTGAGCATCCTTTAAAACAGAAATATCCGAAAAGACATCATCATTATGGTTTAGAAGATTTTTTCTCTTTTCAGACAGAAACCGGAACAATTGTTGATTGGAATGAATCTCGTAATATTCTCACTAGCGAAGATTTTATTTTAGGCTTAATTGAAGGACTAGAAGAAGAAATTGGTAGTGCTGCAGGGGTTGTTACTTATAATATCGGTAAAGAATGGGGGAAACGAGACGCAGACTTTTTTAAACAATGGCTTTACTCTGAATATGAGTATGAGAAACCCCTTAACCAAATGAACTTAAACTATGTTTTAGAAGCTTGGTGGTGGCCCTTTACTGCACAAGGTTGGGGTAACTGGGAAGTTGATATGAGTGAGCAGAAAAATGGCTTTATGTTTGTCAATATTTTTGATTCTGCTGTGGCTCGAACCTTAGGAGATGTGGGTAAACCGGTTTGTCATATTTATGCTGGTTTATTAGCGGGATTTTTTAGCAATTTAGTCAACAAAGATTTGAATAGCATTGAGATCCAATGTTATGCCATGGGGGAAACTTATTGTAAGTTTTTAATAGGCAAAAAAGACCGTATTGATGCAGCAACTTTCTGGTTAAATGAAGGAGCCTTAGCTAAGGATATTGAAAAGCGTTTACACCACGGGGAGTATCTTAAATGATGAGTAGACAAACATGGTCAAGTATTAGTGTTTATGATTTTTTTCGTACCTATAATTGGACAGGAGAAAAGATCACAGTTACCCCTTTAACATCAAAGGATTTTAGTCATCAAAATGAGGATTTATTTTCATTAAATTTAGGAGAGTTTCTCTTAAAATCGAATTGGACAGGAAAACAAGAAAAAGGTTTTACAACACAGTCTCTTCAACTATCAAATCAATCTTTACTAAGTTTATCTGTGAGAAACTTTTTTCAATCTGTGGGTTGGAAAAGTAACCCAAATATTGCCCCCGTTGCTAAACCCTACTCAGCCAATAATTTAATTAATTCGTCCTCTACCAACCTAGATTTAGACAATTTATCGGATTTATTTTAGAGTAACATCATGCAAAAAGATTTTGAAACTTTATTCTACGAAGCAGAAGATCACTATCTTCAAGCCTCAGAATTACTGACCCTAAAAAACAGTGCTGATACCCTTAAAAAACGGCTAGAAATTTATCGATTTTTAAGAGACCAAGAGATTAGCATTTTTCAGTTAGTTGCTGATCATTTAGTAGAGACATTTCCGAATGAGAATCCCCAACGGTTAGAAAAAGGTTTAAAACATTGGATTTCCGTGGTACGTTATGCTGCTATGGCCATGTTATTAAATAATCCTGATTATTTCAGACATCGTATTTTAGAATGGCTCACAGATATTGTTCAAGCTCAAGAAATGGTAACTATTGAAACCCAGATTTTTGAGAAGTTAAAACAAGGATTAGAAGAGATGCTTTCCTCGGAGCAAATGGAACTTTTTAGTCCCTTTTTAGAGCAAGCAAAAATCACTTTATTAGAAACAAAATCCCAATCTGAAACCTTAATGATAGGAGAATAAATAACATGATTGATGTTGCCAATTTAGTCGAAGAATCTTCCGTAAAAGGTAATTATTTTTCCCACGATGTTTATTTACAAGGAGACTTTGAATTTGGTTTATTAGAAAACCGTAGTGGTTCCCGTTTATTAGCATTACCTCAACCTTTATTAGAAGCTCTTTATGTTACCTTAGAAGATGAATTAGGAGCAGGAAGTAGTGTTGCTTTATTCAGTTGTGGTCGTTGGTGGGGCAAAAATTTTTATCAACGATTTGCTGATGAATTAGGAGAATACTACGGAAAACCTTTAGCAGAAATAGAGATGATTCAATTCATCCAATCTTTAAAACAGTGTTGGAAAACCCACGGATGGGGAACCTTAGATATTGATTTAAAATATTATCAAAATGGTTTCTTAATTCCTAAAATAGTTAACTCTCCCTTTGCTCAATTTGCTCCTAAAAATTTGCGGTTTATGTGTTTTTTAGAAGCAGGAATTTTAAGTGCTTTTTTCAGTCAACTGACAGGAGAAGATTTAGACTGTATTCAAACAAACTGTGAATCTATGGGTGCTAATTCTAATCGTTTTGTCATTGGTTTAGCTGAGAGAATTAAACCGATAAAAACCTGGCTAGAAGAGGGATATAATCATGAAACAATCATGGAATTATTATGCCGAAATCAATCTCAAAGTAAATAATTAATTTAGGAGCATTAAAACATGGCAAAAAAAGTTAAACTTGACCCTATTAACCAACAAGTTGATATACAAACTAATGATCATCTTTTAAGCGGTTTACTAGCTAAGGATTTGAATGTTTGGAAAGAGTGTGGCGGCCGGGGAATGTGTTCCACTTGCCATGTTTTTATCACAGAAGGAATGGAGAGTTTATCTCCTGTTAACCGCCGAGAAATTCGCACAATGGAAGTCATTACCACTGCCAATAAATGCTCTCGTTTAGCTTGTCAAGCAAGGGTTATCGGGGAAGGAGTCGTAGTAGAAATTCCTTCGGGGATGTATGTCAGTGAAATCGAAAATATTGAAGATTTAATTGGCAGTCGTGCTAAGGAAAATATACTCCATCCTATTAACGGTTCTATTTTAGTTGAAGAAGGAAAGTTAGTCACCCGAACTATGATTACTCAACTAAAAGATACTCAAATTGAAGTATCAGAATATATGGCAAAAATTCAAGATGCTTAGTTGTTTTTAATTCTAATTCTTGTTTGGAGAAATAACAATGTTAACCCAGTTTTCAAAGTTAAGTTTAGATACGGATGGTCGCTATGCAACGGATACTGAATTAAAGTTTATTGACGACTATTTAAACTCGGTCGATATGCGGATTCAAACCTACGAAAAAATTAAGGAGAATGAAGAAGCAATCTTACAAGAAGTTGATGCAAAAATGCACGAACTAAACAAAAATAATTGCTTGTATAAAATGGATGAACATGGCAAAGAAATTTGTCGGCGCGATCGAAAACAAGCTATTAAATATAGCAGTGCAGCTATGTTAATCAATGATTTAGACCGGTTACGAGATGGTCTTTTAATTTGGTTACAAACCATCGTTCGTGCGGTAGGATACGAGCATTTTGTTCGGACTCACTACCCCATTATTCAGGAAGTTATTCAACAATATTTAACCCCTGAAGAAGCTAAGTTTATTTTACCAGCTTTACAACTCGACTGTACCATTTTGGGTGCATAAACTTGTTAGTATTTGTTCATTAATTTAACATTGAGGATCTAAACATGAGTCAACAGGAAGGAAAATTTCAAGTAACCTTAATTAATCCTAAAAGAAGGTTAAAAAAGACTATAAATGTTGCCCCTGGGGAGTATATTCTTGATATTGCTGAATCAGAAGGAATTGAACATCCTTGTTCCTGTCGTGCAGCCTCTTGTTTTGACTGTTTAGGTAAAGTAATGGCAGGAAAAATTGAACAAACAGAAAAGGCTGAATCTTTTCTGAAACCCGACGAATTAGAGCAAGGATATGTTTTGCTTTGTGCTTGTTCTCCCACTTCTGACTGTACCATTTTAACCCATCAAGAAGAAGAATATTTAGTTTAGTCTTGGGTCATTAATTATCATTCATTCCACCGTAAAACGGAATTTAATATCATGGAAAATCAAGTTGAACAGCAAGAATTAAACAATGACAATAGCAAGAACAACCTATCTGATCTTTTCGATTTATTATCAGGTATTGGTCTAGTAGGTGGGGCGGTTGGCTCTTTTTTTGGTAACGCTGCTTTTGCTGCAATTCCTATTTCTTTTTCCGTGGCTTTACAAATTGCTAATCGTCGCCAATTAAAAGTAGATTTAGCTCAATTACAAGAAAGTTCGGTAATCCAACTCACCGAACAAATGAATAATAATCAAGGGACTATTTTAGAACAATTTAAACAGTTCAGAAAAGAAAGTGAAGATCAATTAAATCAACAAGATCAAAAAGTTCAAACCATTGTGAGTGAACTATCAGAGAAAATCACAAATAACCAAGAATCTTGTAATTTACTCAAAGTCGAAAAAGATCAATTAAATCAGTTGACCCATTCCCTAGAATCTCAACTGAATAAAATTCAGAATGTTGTTGAAACCTTACAAAAGATTGAAAATACGTCTCAAGTGATTCGTACGAATCCTCAAGGGGTTGATGCTTATTACGAAAGAGGTTTAAGTCATCAAAAATTAGGGGATAAAACAGGAGCTATAGAAGACTATACCGAAGCTCTCCATCTTGACTCCACTTATGCAAAAGCGTATCATAATCGGGGTATTCTCTTAGCAGAAATGGGGAATAAAAAACAAGCAGTTGAAGATTTAAGATTAGCTGCTAAATATTATTTTGACCAAGGAGACATTGAAAGCTACGAAAAAGCGAGAAATTTGAGCAAAGAATTTTATGAAGTCCGTCATTCTATTCTGGATGATAAAGTAATTGATTCGATGGTTTCTCAAGAATTGACTAGGGAAGAAAATTCATCTCAGGAAGTGAATTTAATTACGGTTGGTAGTCTTTTTGAAGATGATGGAGATGCTGAAGAAAGCATTAGTATGCTTGGGTAAATCATTTTCAACTCATTTCAATTTTGTGTCTTAATTCTCCTTGCTAACAGTGATCTATCATTGGATCACTGTTTTTTTTGAGGCAATCCTTTGACTCGGAAAACAGGCTCTAACCTAGGGATTATAAGGGTTTCCTAGGGATTAAAAAAATTTTCTCCCCAAACCCTTGACAAATTTTTTGAGAACTTGTTATGATTATATTCGGCTCAAAAAACAAGGGACTGTAGTTCAACTGGTTAGAGCACCGCCCTGTCACGGCGGAAGTTGCGGGTTCGAGCCCCGTCAGTCCCGTAAAATGATAAATAATAATAAAGCCCGCAAAAGCAGGCTAATGAGTGATTAAAAGATACTTAATTATTATTTAAAATTCGTCATCGCCTCCTGAATAGCTACCCACCAAACCCGGATCATTATCCCGTTTCGATCCCAATAAATCTAAACGATCAACATGGACGACAGGACTAGAACGATTTGTCCCTGTGTTACGATCTGTCCAAGTTTCAATTTCTAGGGAACCCTGAATTCCAATTAAACTGCCTTTTTTAACATAGCTAGCAGCGATTTCTGCGCTTTTTCCCCAAAATTTAAGGTTAAACCAATCAGGTTGATCGGTTCGACTAGAACGGCGATTAACAGCTATGGTTAAGGTACATAAAACGGTTCCCGATTCAAAATATCTGACTTCAGGATCTCGACCAGCACGACCCACTAAATTAACAACATTTAAACCCATAACGCTATACTCAAGTTAAAGTGATACTAACGTATTTTATCCTTTTTGAGGGCTAGATGACCATGATGGGAACAAATCCTCCTCAACCCCTGTCAAGACTCCCGTAACTGATAAATTCTACTTACCCTTAAAAGGTTTTCTAGTATAAATTAATTAATATCGCTAGACTTACTAAAAGAAACGTAATAAAATCCGTTCGATCCCCTGTGGATCATCGAGTCATAGCAGTCTTTTATAATTAAGGGGCATAAACAAACGTGGGTATTTTTAATCGTTTTTCTCTCTCAAGAGATATGGGCATAGATTTAGGCACAGCTAACACCCTAGTCTATGTATCCGGTAAAGGTATTGTACTTGAAGAGCCATCCGTCGTGGCCATTGATCAAGATCGAAAAATTCCCCTAGCGGTTGGGGAAGAAGCCAAGAAAATGTTAGGACGGACACCCGGTAACGTGGTGGCCTTGCGTCCGTTGCGAGATGGGGTCATCGCCGACTTTCTCAGTGCCATGATTATGCTCAAAGAGTTTATTCAACGGGCCCACGAAGGCAGCCCTTTAGGCAACCCTCGCATGGTTATTGGCATTCCCAGTGGTATTACAGAAGTAGAACGACGAGCCGTCATTGATGCTGCTAGAGAAGCCGGTGCGAGGGATGTCGGATTAATCGAAGAACCGGTTGCAGCAGCCTTAGGAGCCGGTTTACCTGTCACAGAAGCCACCGGAAACATGATTGTAGACATCGGTGGTGGAACTACTGAAGTCGCCGTCTTAAGTTTACAAGGACGAGTCTTAAGCGAGTCCGTCAGGGTAGCAGGAGACGAGTTAACGGACTCCATTATTCAGTACATGAAAAAAGTCCATAACATGGTCATTGGGGAACGCACCGCCGAAGAAATTAAAATTCGCTTAGCCTCTGCTTATCCCATGCGTCACGACGAAGAACCAAAAATGGAAGTGCGAGGATTACATCTAATGTCAGGGTTACCTCGTACTGTCACCATAAAAGGGGAAGAAATCCGCGAAAGCATGGCCGAACCTTTGGCCGTGATTGTTGATGCCATCAAACGTACACTAGAACGGACTCCCCCAGAATTAGCTGCCGATATTATCGATCGCGGTATCATGTTGGCCGGCGGTGGGGCTTTATTACGGGGCATTGATACCCTACTCTCCCATGAAACCGGTATTGTCACCCACATTGCAGAAGATCCCTTACGCTGTGTGGTGAAAGGAACTGGGGAAGTATTAAAAAATCCCACGGTTTTAGATCGGGTCATGAGTCAAAGTTCTCAAATGATGTAAACAGTAGAGAAATAGGCAAACAATCGTGATAATACGTCGTTGGTACGGTCGATATGGTTCTAAACTGGTGTGGGCAGCAGTCGCTTTAGGGATTGGCTGGTTTTTACGTCAGACCCAAGGGGCCCCAATTTTAGAACTGTATTACTGGGTCAGTCGTCCCTTACGGTCCGAGTCCCCTGAACTGCTACAAGAGAGACTAACCAACGCACGTATTACAGAACTACAACAGCGAGTGACGGAATTAGAGCGAAAAAACCAACAGTTACAGAAGTTATTAGGCTATTTTGAAGCACAAAAACAAGAGGTGATCGTTGCCCCTATCATTGGCCGTAGTGTAGATGATTGGTGGAAACAAATTGTTTTAGGCCGGGGCAGTGAAGATGGCATCGAAGTGGGTTTTGTGGTCACCGGCATTGGGGGTTTAATTGGGCGTATTGTCGATGTTACCCCGAATACCAGTCGGGTCCTCTTGATTAGTGATCCCACCAGTCGTGTCGGGGGTAGAGTGAGTCGTACGGGAACCATGGGGGTGGTGATTGGGGGTAGTTCTCGCATCGCTGTGATGCGCTTTTTTGAGAAGGTTCCTAAAGTGAGTCCTGGGGATACCATAACTACGTCGCCCGTAAGTCGTTTATTTCCCGATGCTTTACCCATTGGACGCATTCAATCGGTGGATTTAGAAAAAGGCCCGGCCCCAGAAGCTAAAGTCTTATTAACTGCCCCCCTTGATGACTTGGAATGGGCGGTGATTCATCCTTATCAAAGTAAATAAATCAGTATGATGACCTTTTGGAGACGATATTCATTCCTCAATAAAGTCGTGATCGCTGGTTCTGCGACTCTCTGTTTATTATTGTCTCTGACTCGTCTTCCGGGAATGGAATTACTCGGTATTGGTACCAATTGGATTTTAATTTGGGTGGTGGTGTGGAGTACCAAAAGAAGCGTCTTTCAAGGAGCGATCGCAGGATTAGTTATGGGATTGATTCAAGATGGTTTAACCGGTGCTTATCCCTCTCATATCATTAGTTTAGTGGTGGTTGGGGTGTTAACGGCACGTCTGCAAAAACATAAATATATTCACGAGGATTTTATTTCTGTCGCTTTGATTGTTTTCTTCATGGTGATCATCGCTGAAAGTATTACTTCAGTTCAATATGTTATCGGCCGTACACGAACGTTTGAAGATGTTTGGCAAGAGTATCAACAATTAGTTTTATCCTCAGCTATTTTGAGTAGTTTATGGGCCCCTGTTTTGTACTATCCCCTTAATTCTTGGTGGGAAAATAATCCTATCCGTAATGCTAAAGCCACAAAACTGAATTAAGTTAAATATTGGAACATTATGGCATTTTTATTGGTCTTAAAAATTGTACTTTGTGAATATAGATAGACTTAACCTTGCCATTTACTATTATTTCACCAACTCCAGGTCCAACCACAAAAGAGCGAATTTTAGAGTTGATTTTAACTCACCCCGAAGGAATAACAGTCAAAACATTAAGCGATCGCTTAAATCGTCCTGTTTCTATGATTAATTATTGTTTAAAAGATTTGAAAGGATCAAAATTTATACAAGCCAAATTAAACTCGCAAAATAAACAATGGGTTTATTATCCTGTTAGTTCTTTTGAGGATATCAAATAAGCAATATGATTTTTGGGAAAATGAAAAATAATCTTTAAACTTTTTTATGCATTTTCCTAGGGCTAATGGAATTAGCCTTTATTTATAAAGTTTTTATCCAACTATCCCTAAACTAAGCTAGAATTGTGAAGAAATCTGTAGTAATGTAACTATACTCTTCTCACTACCGTATCCTATGTCTCTTCCCATTCGTAACGTCGCTATTATTGCCCACGTCGATCACGGTAAAACCACCCTGGTTGATGCCCTTCTCAAACAGTCTGGTGTCTTTCGTGAAGGGGAAGAGATTCCCGACTGCGTGATGGACTCCAATACCCTTGAACGGGAACGGGGTATTACTATTTTGTCAAAGAATACGGCTGTTCGCTACAATGACATCCTGATCAATATCGTTGACACCCCCGGACACGCGGACTTTGGGGGAGAAGTGGAACGAGTATTAGGGATGGTTGATGGTTGTATCTTGATTGTAGATGCTAACGAAGGTCCCATGCCTCAAACCCGCTTCGTTCTCAAAAAAGCCTTAGAAAAAGGGTTGCGTCCCATCGTTGTGGTCAATAAAATTGATCGCCCTCAAGCAGAACCGGATCTCGCAGTAGATAAAGTGTTTGACCTGTTCGTAGAATTAGGGGCCGACGATGATCAATGCGACTTTACCACCCTTTACGCTTCGGGTTTATCAGGGTTTGCTAAAGAAAACTTAGAGGATGAGTCAGAAGACATGAAACCTCTATTTGAAGCCATTTTACATCACGTTCCCCCACCAGCCGGGGACGTAACCAAACCCCTACAACTCCAAGTGACGACGTTAGACTACTCTGACTATTTGGGTCGTATTATTATTGGTCGTATCCATAACGGAACCATTAAAGCCGGTCAACAAGCAGCCTTGACCAAAGAAGATGGTAGCATCGTCAAAGGAAAAATTAGTAAATTATTAGGGTTTGAAGGACTACAACGGGTAGAATTAGAAGAAGCAACTGCCGGTTATATCGTTGCAGTAGCCGGGTTTGCTGATGCCAATATCGGGGAAACCTTAACTTGTCCCGATGAACCCCAAGCGTTACCTTTAATTAAGGTAGACGAACCAACGTTACAGATGACCTTCTCAGTTAATGACTCCCCCTTTGCTGGACAAGAAGGCAAGTTTGTCACCTCTCGCCAATTACGCGATCGCTTAGACCGTGAGTTAGAAACCAATGTGGCCTTACGGGTTGAGTCAGGAGACTCCCCAGATCAATTTTTAGTTTCCGGTCGCGGTGAACTCCATTTAGGTATTTTAATCGAAACCATGCGCCGCGAAGGGTATGAGTTTCAAGTGGCCCAACCTCAAGTTATTTATCGAGAGGTGAATGGACAACCCTACGAACCCTTTGAATATTTAGTTTTAGATGTCCCTGAAGAAGCTGTGGGATCTTGTATTGAACGCTTAGGCCAACGCAAAGGGGAAATGCAGGATATGCAAACCGGCGTTAATGGACGGACTCAGTTAGAGTTTGTCGTCCCGGCCAGGGGTTTATTAGGGTTCCGGGGTGACTTTATCCGTATTACACGGGGTGAAGGGATCATGAACCATAGTTTCTTGGAATATCGTCCCATGTCCGGGGAGTTGGAAACCCGTTACAATGGGGTAATTATTGCCTTTGAAGAAGGGGTATCTACTTTCTATGCGATGAAAAATGCAGAAGATCGCGGCGTGTTCTTTATTACCCCTGGAACCAAAGTGTATAAAGGGATGATCATTGGTGAACATAACCGTCCCCAAGACTTAGAGTTAAATGTGTGCAAAACCAAACAGTTAACCAACCATCGCGCGGCCAGTGGAGATGAATTAGTTCAACTTCAGGCCCCCGAAGAAATGAGTCTAGAAAGGGCTTTAGAATACATTGGTTCCGATGAGTTGGTAGAAGTGACACCAGAGTCTATTCGTCTGCGGAAGATGAAGACCAAAAAATTAGCCAAACGCTAAACCTTGTAGGGTGGGCAATGCCCACCTTTTTAGTAGGGTAGAATAAAATAATAAGAGATGTTAGCAATATCATAAAAATGGCAAAGATTGATTTTATAGAAGACCTAAAACCAAAATTTTTACACAAAATAAAACTAAAGAAAAATATAATCTAGAAACTATTTGATATCATTACTTCAATATCATTCTTAGACTTTTATAGGAAAACATCAAGTAATTTCCGACTTTTGTTAGCAATTATCTTGACTAAAAATAATTTGATCGCTATGATGACAATAAGTAGCAAAATAAATCAGGGGAGTATTATATGGAATTATCTGATTTTAAATCTTTTTTAGGAAAACCTATTTATGAAGATAAAAATGTTTTAATTTATCAGGGAGATTCTTTAGAATTAATCAATTATATACCTGAAGGATCTTTACCCTTAACTATCACGTCACCTCCTTATAATATTGGCAAAGAATACGAATCTATTTTAGAATTAGATGATTATATTGAATGGATAGCTAAATGGATCAATCAAGTATATCGTTGTACATCCTCTCATGGTTCATTTTGGCTAAACTTAGGTTATTTATCAATTCCTAAAAAAGCAAAAGCAATTCCCATTCCTTACTTAATTTGGGATCAAGTTCCTTTTTATTTAATACAAGAAATTGTTTGGAATTATAGTGCAGGTGTAGCAGGAAAACTATTCTTTTCACCGAGAAATGAGAAATTTTTATGGTATGTAAAAGATCCGAACAATTATGTTTTTAATTTAGATGATATTCGTGATCCAAATGTTAAATATCCTAATCAGAGGAAAAATGGTAAATTAAAATGTAATACTAAAGGAAAAAATCCTACTGATGTTTGGCAAATTCCTAAAGTAACATCAGGGAAAAATAGAAGTTCTAAAGAAAGAACTCCTCATCCTGCACAATTCCCTGTTCAATTAGTCAGTCGTATTATATTAGCAAGTAGTGATATTAATGACATTGTTTTTGATCCTTTTTTGGGATCAGGATCAACCGCAGAAGCCGCTATAAAAAGCGGTCGTAAAGTAATTGGATTTGAAATAAACGAAAATTATATTAATATTGCTATAGAAAGAATAAAAAATATTTGTTATGACGATCAACAGAAAATAAAACAAGGAAATTTATTTGATATTATGGTTAGTAACTCTTGAGTGTAATTAACTTTAAACGAGCCAATTTTGCTCCGATAGAGGCTTGTTGTCCAGTGGGTTTATTTTGACCTAACCAGTCCTCATCATCGATCCAACCAAAGCGAATTTTCCATAATTGACGACTTAAATCTTCTTCTTTTGGTAACTTATAATTAATCACTAAATAATAACCTGTTCTATATTTTGTGCGATCGCTTGAACGATGTCCTGTACTTCTGTTGCCATACAATCCATTTTTACTAGAAGATGTTTTAATCTCGAATGAATAGCGATCATTATTAATACAAATAATGTCCTTTTCTTGCTTTGCTTTACCACCCCTCCATTCTGAATAAGTATTAGTTAAAATAACAGCAATTAACTTTTCTAAAATCATTCCTGTTGCTTGAGCAGGTAAAAAAATATCTTGACCAATTTTTAATTGAGAATTACCGAAACTAGAAGAAAAAAGCTCTTCCCATGCAGATTCTACTAAATTAATTAAATCATCTTTTGAAAGCGGAAATTTATCAACCAGTTGCTGAGTAATATGTAACCATTCTTTCTCTGGACGGTCTGAGTACGGAGATGTTAACATTACTCTACGTCTTTTAATAAGGTACTAGCCAAAACACCAAGAGCGCGAGAAATAGCTAGAATATTATCTAAAACTTACATTCCGTTCACCCCGTTCTACTGCACCCACATAAGTCCGATGTAAACCAGCTTTTTCTGCGAGTTGTTCTTGTGAAAGTCCTAGAGATGTCCGAAGTTGTTTAATATTATTCCCCAATTGTTTACGCGGTTGATTGTTCATATAAAAAACAAAACATGACTCATGAACCAAAATCTACAGACGATAAGTAGCATTAATTATGATCCAAACTACTCAAGTATAAATTGAAAAATCATAATTGCTGATCACTGATCACTGATAACTGTTGATTAACTTTACCATAATGGCGGTTTATCCGAAGAAGATTCAGATTGTAATTGAGGGAGTTTTTGAGTATTCTTATCGGTATTTTGAGAATTTTTCGGACTAGGAGAAACTTTCGGTTTATTGTTTGCTTGTTGACGATTTTTAAGTTGTTGAATATTAGCCGTAATATTTTCAATTGTTTGATCAATCTTTAATAATTGCTCATTAATTTGTACTTGTAACCTTCTATCTCCATTCGTATTAATCGCTTTGAGCCTATTTTTTATAGTATTCCACTGACCTTGAGCAAGATTATAAGCTTGAATGGTTTTAGCTGATTCCGTTTGAATCATGGCTTCTTTAATCAGGTTATTAATATCATTAAACTGTTGTTCTTTGCTCACTTTCTGATTAATCTGTTCAATTTTATTATTAATAGTATTAATGGTTTTTTCTGTTGATTCTTTTTCTGTTTGTACTTGAGGGGCAAAGAACTTCTCTGAAGAAATTTGCTCCAATTGTTGTTTAACCTGTTGCCATTGTTGTTTTGCCTCTTGATAATCTTCGAGGGTATTAGCAGTTTGTAAAATTTGAGTAGCTTCTATGGCTAATTGAGAGGCTTCGGTTAATTGTTTTTTAGCTTTTTCTTCTTGGGATAAAATAACATCAATCTTATTTGATTTTTCTTGAAAGCGGTTTAAGGTTTGTTGAGATTGAGGATAAATAGAGACATCTGTAGGTAAATTTTTTAATTGACCAATCGCAGTCACCAAGCGATCGCGGTAGTCTTTTAATTCTTCAAAGGTTTCTGCATTTTCTATCTTTAAGATAACCCCTTCGCCTTCTGTTAGAGCTTGAGTATAAAGCCCCTCAAACTCTCGATCCCTTGCACAATTATCCAATAGTTTACAAATACCAGAAATATAAGGAGATTGTAAGGCAAGGCCAACCGATCCTAAAGTTAAAAAAGCAATGATAAATCCTACAATAAGATAGCCTATTTTTAGACTAAAACGTTGCGGTGAATCGATCTGTTCTTTTACTGTCTGAGATGGTTTAAATGTTCCTGATAAATACTGTTTACAAATAAGAGCAACTTGTTTGTCTTGCTCTGTTTTAGGATGTCGTAAGCGAGGATGATCTTGTAATCTTTGAGCGCAAATATTTAACCAAGTTTGCCAAATTCCGCCAATTTCGATCTTAATTGTTCCATCTAAATAACCACTAATTAACTGTTGACCATCGGAACTAAATTCAACACAAGTCACTTCACTATTTTGATAAGGTTGAGGATAACTTAAAGACTCCCCTTGAACCGTCCATAAACACAAATTACCATCCGTTCCACCACTGACCACCACTTTACCATTAGGACTAAAGGCAATTTTAGTAATAGAAGCATCATGATAGCCAATCATCGGCGGTTGAGCGATATTTGCCAAGTCCCAAAAACAGAGATTTCCCCCTTCATGGCCACTCACTAAAATCTCATCCTGGGGACTAATAGCGAGATCAGTGATTTTCTCTGCATTACTCTTAGATATAACGGTTCCTACCCATTCTGTTTGCCCTTGCCATTGCCAAATTTGACCCTTAGCATCGCTGGCCACTACCTTTTGACCATCAGGGGTAAAAAGGACTGAGGTCACTTCATCTTCCATTTGTCCTTGGTGACATAACTTACCCTGAGAAGTCCATAGTTTTACCCTGCCATCCCGTCCCCCAGTGATAATATAATTTCCTTGGGGATGATACGCCAAACAAGTGACATCGCCGTCATGGGCTTTAATTAACTCAGTTAGAGGCTTTCCGTCAGCCGTCCACAGACGAATCGTTTCATCCCAACTACCAGTAACAAACCTGTCTCCTTGGGGACTATAAGCCATGCAAGTGACATCTCCATTATGGGCTTGAATGGGTTCACTAATGGGTTTTCCGTCTAAATTCCAGAAACGAATTGATCCATTACCCCAATTACTGATTAACCGTTGACCATCAGGACTCATACCTACCGCCCAAACCGCACAATATTCGCTTTGAGTGGCTTTAAACAACCGTTGACCTTCAATATCCCAAAAACGAACCTCGTGGTCACTACTGCCACTAATTAGGGTTTTTCCGTCGGGGGTAAAAGCGATGTCTCGAATCGAACCTTGATGGCCCAGAAAAGGGTCATAAATCATCTGTCCATAACGGTTATGAATACGAATGGTGCGATCGCTGCTACCACTGGCAATCATGTCACCATCAGGACTAATGGCCACACATAACACATAATCTTCGTGGCCTTCGATGGGGGGACAAATTTCTTTACCCTCTAAATTCCACAGACGAATCGTTTTATCCCAACTGCCACTAATAAAATAGTGACCATCGGCACTAAAGGCAACAGACTCGGTCCGTTGTTGATGGGTGGTAATGGGATCAATAATTTCTTTTCCTTCTAAATTCCACAGACGAATAGTTTTATCCCAACTACTACTCACAATGGTTTGACCATCGGGACTAATAGCAATGCTGGTGATTTCTCCGTCATGGCCTTGAAAAGGCGGTTTTAGGAGTTCTCCTTGAAAATCCCACAGTTTTAAGGTGCGATCGCTGCTACCAGTGATAAAATAATCCCCTTGGGGACTACAAGTTAAGGCCGTTATTGCTGCCTCGTGGCCTTCGATGCGATTGGTAACCGGTTCTCCTTGGCGGTTCCAGATAATAAAGGTGCGATCGCTACTGCCACTGATTAAATACTGACTATCATGACTAAAGGCTAAGGCGGTGACTTTTTCTGCGTGGCCCGATAAAGGATCTCTCAATAATTGTCCTTGAGGGTTCCAGAGGCAAATGGTTCGATCCCAACTACCACTGGCAATCATACTCCCATCGGGACTCACCGCGACTGTAGACACTTTATCTTGATGACCAAAACAACAATTTTTTTCCCTGGCCCCTTGCATCGTTGTTCGCAAACTAGCTTGTACCGTGGGTAAAATGGTTTGGGGAAGTTTTTCGATGTTTTCTCCTATGGCTTCAATCCCTAGAAGTAAACTATCAAGGGGTCTTACTGGCAGAAGTTGGGGTGATCGCGTTGCTTTTTCCCTCAATATTGCTTTAATTAGGGCTTCATTTAACTGTTCAAGGTTTTGTTCTCGGGGTTTAACTTTAGAAGATTTCCACATAATGAATTTAGATAAAAATTTAAAATAAAGGTTTGATCAATATAATTTATCTTTCCTATTTCCTTCTTCACAATTGACATTCAGACAATCTTGGGGTTAAGTATGACATTCGGCTGTAAACCACAGCAATATTTAAACCCCAACTCCAACGGGGTAAATGACCCGGAGGAGCATTAATAGAGAAATTAAGGTCATCATATAAATAATAATCGGGGTCATTAGGATTGTCTTGTTTTGTCCATCCTACCTGTTGAGAAAATTGACGATAAGTATTGATATCAATGGCTTGAGAGGATGCTAAACTTTTATAAATTTGTTGTTGCACACTTAAGCCAAATTTTCCTTGAGAATATTCTAACCAAAGGCGATCAATGGTTTGTAAGTCTTCACAGGCAATATCTTCTAATTCGGTACTGGTAATAAACCCAGAATTATCTTGATCTCCTGCTTTTGTCATCAGATCGTAGGTCATTTCGTCAGCCTGTTGCCATTTTTGCTGTTGTAACAGATTTTTTAACCCTGTGTAATCAACCCCTGTGGTTTGGGAGATTAGGGTATGGGTAGGAGAATTTTGAGACGGTTGAACGGGATCAATAATAATGGTGGGGGGACTGGGGGGAGTTTGAGGGGGGCTAACTCTAGCCAAGAGATCAGGAGTGATGGCAATACCGAGATTAAACCCTGTTTTAACGTAAATGTTATCGTAGTCTGTGCTTTGGGTTTGGGTGGTATCGGCCCGTCCATGAATACCGACGACTTCCCCTTGTTCGTTAAAGACCGGGCCGCCACTCATGCCGGGTAGGGTATCATTGGTGTAAACTAAGCCGTAACCATCTCTGAGATCCTCTGAAGCCCTAGCGGTGAGTTTTCCAGGAACAAAGGTATAAATTGAAGCATCAATGGCAGTGGTGGGTAAAGGAAATCCAGATACATAGACGGTGGTTCCTTCGATCAGTCGTTCCCCATTTCCTAACTTGGCGGTTTGATAAAGGCGATCGCTTTTAAATTCAAGAATAGCTAAATCCCTTCCTGAAATCATTTCTATCTTATTCGTATTAATTAAATGGCGTTTTTGGTCAGAGGTAACCACATAAGCTTCTTCTCCGGGGTAGATATTCCCTACCACATGGGCAGCGGTAAACACACGATAGGTGTTACCCGTTTTATCAATAATAACCCCAGTGCCATTACTGCCTGGTCCTTCGATTAAAATGGTGACATTTTTAGCCAACCGACTAATTTGTGTCGCTGATAAAGCCATAACATGAAAAGTGGGAACATTCAGCATCATCACTATTGTTCCCACCATGGGCATTAAATATTGACAAAGATGGTTATTCATGGAGATGAAAATAAGCGATCGCTTTCTAGTTTATCCCTGAAAGAAAACCTTATTTGGTAGAATTTTGTTTAGCTTGACTCAGATAATCCTCAAAATTAATGTAAACTCGACCTGATGTTTCATTTAATGGGCCACTAGACCGAAAGCGGACGGCCATTAATTGTTTGAGGGTTTGAGTGGGATCACTCCCTGGTTTCAAGGTAAATAACAGCCCTTCACAACCGCCCCCTTGTTTCTGGGTAACACAAACCACAGGCATCCGGTTCATGCGTCCGGTGGTTAAATATTTTAACTGTCCATTGTTATAAAAGTATTGAAAACGACCGGAAACTAACTGACAACGGGTATTAGCATCATAACCAGAGTCATTGAAATAGTCGGACTGCCAGACCAAAACCGGAACGCTTTCTTGATCGGGGGTTTTCGCTAAGGTAGTGGGAACCCCTTGCCAGCTTTGACAGAGAAAGTTAGTGCCAACATTTTTGGCCTGCATCGATGAGTTTACACCAAAACTACTCATCACCATTGTTGTCCCAACAGTTGCAACTGTTGCTAATACATTTAGTTTCATAGTTTACTCTTTTTGTCAATCACAATTAATTCTTTATAATATAACTAATCATTAAATTTCTAACGGGTCACTGGCCACTGATAACAACAGTCCCCCTACCCCCCATTTCCCTAACTTTCAAAGTTCGCTACCATAACAGAGCATGGACAATCAACATTGCAACCCCAGATTATTACAGGAGTTTGAAACCATTAATGTCCACTCTGAAGCTAGATAAGCGTGACTGTCTCCAGTCTCTTCATTTTCCCCCGTTACCTTTATCCCGTCCCCTACTGATGATTGGTCATGGAACCAGAGATAAGGACGGAAAACAAACTTTTCTTGACTTTGTAGCTGCTTATCAAGCATTAGATACGTCTCGCCCGGTTATTCCTTGTTTTTTAGAACTGACAGAACCCTACATCTCCGAAGGGGTAGATTATTGCGTGTCTCAAGGTTACACTGATATCTCTGCCTTACCTATCCTTTTATTTGCTGCCCGTCATAATAAGTTTGACGTTACTAATGAACTCGATCGCACTCGACAACGTTACCCTGAGTTAAACTTTCATTATGGCCGCCATTTCGGGATTACTCCTAACCTGTTAAAATTGTGGCAAGAACGGCTAGAGGCTTTAGATCGCCCCGAAGCTAACCCTAAGCAAATTAAACGGTCTGAGACGGTTTTATTGTTCGTTGGAAGGGGTTCTAGTGATCCCGATGCCAATGGAGATGTGTGCAAGTTCGCGAGAATGGTATGGGAAGGTAGCGGTTATCAAACCGTAGAAACCTGTTTTATCGGTATTACCCATCCCCGTCTTGAAGAAGGGTTTCGACGTGCCAGCTTTTATCAACCTAAGCGTATTATTGTTTTACCCTATTTTCTGTTTACTGGGGCGTTGGTTAAAAAGATTTTTCGCATCACAGAAGAACAAAAAGCGGTTTATCCTCACATCGACA
>NZ_PRLH01000172.1 GCF_003013815.1 Cyanothece sp. BG0011
GTCGTCAGTCGTCATCCTGGGGCTTGGTATTATTATATTCCTGTGATTATGGTAGGCTTATTACCCTGGTCTATTTATTTGCCTTTAGCGATCGCTAAATTAAAATTTTGGCAACGACAAAAATGGGTTAATTCTTCTCGAACCACTCATTTAGGAATTTTCTGTTTATGTTGGTTTTTAGTGGTTCTTGTTTTCTTCTCTAGTTCCGTTACCAAATTAGCCGGTTATGTCCTTCCTTTGATGCCGGCTGCTGCTATTATGATCGCTTTATTTTGGAGTGAACAAGTTGAAACACAATCAGAAGAATCATCAGGAATTTGGTCTTTCTGGTTTTTATTAAGTGGTTTGGCAAATGTTGGTATTTTAACGGGGTTAGCAGTAGCCAGTTTTGCCAGTCCTCACTTAATTGGTGAAGATGCTATGATGCCTCAATTTAAAGAGCTTCTACAAGCTTCAAATTTAAGTATTAAAGCAGGAATAATTTGGTCATCGGCTGCCTTTTCTTGTTTATTATTTCTTCTATTTCGTCATTATCGTCGCTGGTTATGGGTGGCTAACTTATTAGGGTTTTTAGCATTTTTCTCTTGGGTGGGTTTACCCGTTGCTCAAATTGTGGATAACCAAAGACAGTTACCTCTAAGAGAACTTTCTACCATTGTTAAAACCGAAAGACAACCAGAAGAAAGGTTAGCTTTTTTAGGGTTTATGCGTCCTACCTTGGTCTTTTATACTCAAGAAGTGGTTGACTCTGTGACAGAAGCAGATATTGATAATGGTCCAGCTTTAGACTATTTTCAACGAATGGATAGTCCTGACACTGTGTTAATTATTAGTGAACAAAAATATCTCAATAAGTTAGGATTAGAGAAGTCTGATTATACCTTAATCCAACAAGAAGGGGTTTATAAATTACTTCGAGTTAGTAAACAGATAGTTGTTGAAAGATACAAGAATCGTTAAATTACTCATTCAAGAAAGAGCGGAAAGTCTGCTCTTTCTTGATTAATTTCCTGTAAGGATTTTTCTTTGCTCATGATGTTTGATTAAAATCCCATCCAAAATGTATAATTGATCATAGTCGGAATAATTAAAGTGTAGTATAGTTGATATTAAGCGTTATAATAATAAAAAATGGGACTTCGTTTTAGAAAGAAAATCAAAGTATTACCTGGAGTATCGGTGAATCTCTCAAAGTCTGGAGCATCAGTTAGTGTGAAAGCTGGCCCAGTTAGTTGGAATTCAAGAACTGGCAAAACAGCTGTTAACTTACCCGGTTCTTTGTCATTTCGGTTTGATCCGACAACTGTTAAAAATTTAACAAAATCCGAGCTTCTCAATATCGCTCAACAGCATGGACTCAAAGGCTATTCTCAACTAAAGAAACAAGAGTTAATCGAGTTATTAAAAAATCATGGAGTCTTCAATTAATTATTTTCAATTAAACAATTGACATAATTCTATAGCTTTAATTTGTAAGGTTTCCAAGGGATTATGACCCCGTTTTAAACGGGTTTCTAAATCCAGTAAAATCGGCAGTGTTGCTAATAATTGTTTTGCTGAAATACCTTGTAATTCTTTCCGTAAAAAATAAAGACGATTCGGGTTAGGAATATCAGCAGCTTTAGCAATGATTTTATTATCGGTTGCCCCTGCTTCTAGTTGTAATTGAATAATGGTCCAAGTCCTAAATTGACCCACCAAGGTGGCAACAATTCTTAAAGCGGGTTCATTTCTAGATAATAATTCATCAATTAATTGTAAAGCTTCTCCTTGATTTCCTTGACGAATGGCTTGGGCTAATTGTAAGCTATTTTGAGCATTGGCATTAACTAAAGTGGCAATAATTGTCTCATCTAACGGTTTATTTTCTTGTTGTCCATATAGTTTGAGTTTTTCTAGTTCATTCCACAATTGTCGGCTATTATTGCCCACAGATGAACCTAATAATTCCACAGCTTTAGGAGTTAGTTTGACTCCCATTTCTTGAGCAACTTGTTTCACCTTATGAATTAATTCATCGGTTTTCCAGGGAGGAATGGGAGAATATTCTCGAACCTCTGCGTATTGTTGGATTAATTTGCTAGATTTTAAGCGTTTGTCGAGTTTTTTGCTAGTGGTGAATAATAAATGAGAATTATCAGGAATAGCCGGTAAAATACGCTGTAATTGTGTTAGAATTTCCTCTGAACATTGTTGACCGATAGAGGTGTTGACCACCCAGACTAATCTGCCTCCCATGCCAAACACAGGGGTCATGGCTTGGTTTAATGCGTCAATGGTACTATTGGGATCATCTCCTGGAATTTGATGATAATTAAACTGTATCCAGTTGGGATCGAGGATGCTATCTCTTAAGCGTTGCACCGTTTGAGCGATCGCAAAGTCATCTTCTCCCCAAAAGAAATAAATTCCCATGGTCTTTGGTCAATAAATCTTTATAAACAAATTAGACAAGATCAGGCAAAATAAAAAAATAAGTATAGTAACCGAATAAGAGGCGATTACGTTGGACGAAACCTATCAAATTTACGTCAACCGGGTAGCTTCCCTTACTTTACCCACCACTTATCAAAACCAACTTAAGAATATTCAAAAATCTCCTAAATTTCAACAGAGACAACCGGTAACTTTTCCGGGTTATACTGTGCTAACTCCTCCCTATCAAGATGATCTTATCAATGAATCATTCTATCATCAGTTAACCCTAATTCAACAACAATTAGTCGCAAAAATCGAGCCAAACTTTTTAATTCCTGTTCCCCCAGAGAGTTTCCATTTAACCCTTGCTGACTTAATTTGGGAAGATAATTATCGCAATGCAGTCAAGCAAGATCCAACCTTTGAACAAAACCTGAAACAAGCGATTTCTGATAGCTTCCAAGCTTACCAAAAAATGGGCCTAGCAAAAGGCCAATGTCAGTGGCAAATTTTGGGGTTATTAGTCTTTCCTCGCGCTTTGGTGGTGGGGTTAGTTCCTTGCAATGAATTGTCTTACGATAAAATTTTTCAATTAAGACGTAGTCTTTATCAAAATCAAGAATTAATCGGGTTAGGAGTGGAACAACAATATCATTTTACGGCCCATATCACCTTGGGATATTTTGATGAAATTCCCGATCATTTAGATACAAATCAATTAGAATCAGCTCTCCTATCTTTTAACGATCAATGGATGGAAAAAGAGGCACAAATTTTAACCATTGAACAAGCAGAACTAAGAAAATTTGAAAATATGACGAGGTTTTTATCGGATCAAACTAATCCAAAAGTGAGGATTTAAGCATTAAAAAAATATGATAAAAAACCTGGTTTCTCGCTCTAATTATCGTATTTTAGGACAGATTGGCCAAGGACAATTTGGCCAGGTTTACTTTGCTATTTCTCGTAAAACAGGAGAATTTGTTGCCCTGAAAAGTTTAGCAAAAGGGTTTCCCACTAATCGTTTTTTACGGGAATTTTCCTGTTTAGTCAGTTTACGTCATCCGAATATTGTTGCTTGTCAAGGGATTGAATATCATGGTCAAGGACGTTATTTAGTGATGGAGTATTGCGAGGGGGAACCCTTCGAGAGTTGATGAATTTTTCGGGCCAGTTGAGTTTAATATTATGTCTTGATTTAATTATTGATATTTTAGCCGGATTAGAAGAAGCCCATCAACATAATATTATTCATTGTGATATTAAACCAGAGAATATTTTATTGAGTTTAACTGCAGATAAATGGATAGGTAAAGTAACGGATTTTGGTATTGCTAAAACCATTCAAGACAGTAGTAATAATCAGTTAGGAAGCGGTTATACAGGTTCTCCTGCTTATATGGCACCTGAACGATTTTATGGCAAATATTCTTATGCTTGCGATATTTATTCAGTGGGCATTATTCTCTATGAATTAATAATAGGAGAAAGACCTTTTTCTGGACTACCTGGGGATTTAATGTTAGCCCATCTTAACCAAAGAATTAACATTCCTGATAGGGTCCCGAACTTATTAAAAACTATTATTTTTAAAGCATTAGAGAAGTTACCACAAAGACGTTTTTTGTCAGCACAAGAAATGTTAGAAGCTATTAGTTTAGCTAAAAGTCAACTTAATCTTGAGCAAGAAAATAAGCAATTATTTACTTTTATTAATTGCTCTAACTTTACCCCAAAAATCAATAAACTGCGTGATATCAATTTGTCTGAAAAAATTACCTTTATTGAACATAATAAAAATAATGTTTATTTAACGACTCAAAATAAACTAATTAAATTTTGTTCTAATTTCAAAGAAATAGATACAATTCATTTTGATAACAACATCAAAAAAATAATAATATTATCTCAGGGATGTGTAGTTTTAACGAAGAAAAAAAGCGAAAACATTGATCAATATATATTTGATTATTTGCCTGAACATAAATCATTTAACAAACCACAATCTTGTTTAGAATTGAAGGCAAAAGAATTAGAATTTGCTAGTAATAGTCAAGGGGATTGGTTGGCTGTCATTTCCAGACCCAATAATGATTCAATTAATGCTGAATTTTCCATTTTAAATTTACAGACTTTATCCCTTTTAAATTCACCTAAACCTTGTCCTTTTCCTTCTCAATTAATCGCCCTAAATAAACGTTATGGACTCGCTGTTTTTTCTCGTCTTTCTGAAGATAACAAACGGACTTATTTATACTTATTTAACCGTCGAGGCCAATTTATTAAAGGCTTTTCTGTTCCCCTATTCCTCTCCGAATTAACCCCTAATAAAGCTAACACTTACGAATTATTTTCCATCGAAGCTATTAAGCCAAATTACGGCATTTTAATTAATCTGAATCCTTTCAAACTAACAAGAATTCCCTTAGAATTTGTTCCTGATTTTATGATGGAAGAAACTTGGGGTTATGGGTTAGCAGATACCACAGGAAAATTATTACTCTTAGACAGAGAAGGAGATTATATCGGAAAAACGGACTTAGGCATAGAAATTACAGCTATAACAGGATTAAATGATCATCAATTATTAATCGCAACTTGGGAAAATGAAAAAGCAAAACTATTTATCTTAGATATTGATTTGGTTGAGAAGATTTAATTCAATTTTCGATAATTAGTAAATATTAAAAGTAGATGCAACAAGAATAATGGATTAAATGGAAACCTATTTCCTATTTTGAGATGGGAATAATTGTCGACAGAATCATATTCTATTAACAAATATGGATAAACGAGAGAAGTCTAGAATGTAGAAAAAAGCAATAATTCTAAATTCTACATTCTATATTCCAAAATTACCCATTAAGTAGCTTTTCTGCTAATTGGTTGGTTAATTTAGGATCAGCGCGTCCCCCGGTTTCTTTCATTACTTGTCCCACAAAGAAACCTTTTAATTTTTTCTTTCCTCCCCGATATTTTTCCACCTCTGAAGGGTTAGCTTCCATCAACGCTTTAATCACTTTTTCAATTTCTGCCGGATCAGAAATTTGGGTCATGCCTTTGCTTTCAACAATTTGCTTAGGAGAACCACCTTTTTCTAACAATTCTGGCAGAATTTCTTTAGCAATTTTACCGCTAATGGTTCCTTTTTCGATCAGTTGCACTAACTCCCCTAAACTATCAGGTTTAAGGGCAATTTCAGTGATGCTTATTTTACTATTGTTTAAATAAGCTGCAATATCTTGGGTTACCCAGTTAGCCACTAATTTTGCATCGGCCCCGGTATTAACGGCCGTTTCGTAATATTCAGCCACATCGCGATCGTCAGTCAATACCCGCGCATCATAGGCCGATAACCCTAACGCCTCCTCGTAACGTTTACGTTTTTGCGCCGGAAGTTCTGGTAATTCTTGTTTCCAGGCGTTTAACCGTTCTTCTGACACCTCTAAGGGAGGAAGATCCGGTTCAGGAAAATAGCGATAGTCGCTAGATCCCTCTTTTTTACGCATACTGAAGGTTTGTTGGCTGCTTTCATCCCATAAACGGGTTTCTTGGTAGATAGGATCGCCATTTTCCACTGCTTCTATTTGCCTTTCGATCTCATATTCGATCGCTTTTTGAATGGCACTAAACGAGTTCATATTTTTGATTTCAACTTTCGTCCCGAACTCTTTTTGTCCCACTGGACGCACAGAAATGTTCACATCGCAGCGTAGAGAACCCTCTTGCATATTACCATCACTAACCCCTAAATAACGCACCAAACGGCGTAATTCTTGGGCATATTCGGCTGCTTCTTGTCCGCTTCGGATATCGGGTTCTGAAACAATTTCGAGTAGAGGAACCCCGGTACGGTTGAAGTCTACTAACGAGTGGGTTGATCCGGCTAAGCGATCGCTGCCGGCATGAACCAGTTTGCCCGCGTCTTCTTCCATGTGTAAGCGAGTGATCCCAATGGTTTTCCGGGTGACTTCTTTGGTCTTTTTATCCACCAATTCAATTTCAAGGGAACCCTCTTCTACAATGGGGAGGTCAAACTGAGAAATTTGGTAATTTTTGGGGAGATCGGGATAAAAATATTGTTTTCTATCAAATTTACTATAGGGTGCAATCTTGGCATTCAACGCTAATCCCAGTTTAACGGCAGAGGCCAACACTTCCTCATTGAGAACCGGTAAAACCCCAGGATATCCCAAGCACACAGGACAAACATTGGTATTGGGGGGACTATCAAACTGGGTCGAACAATGACAAAAAATCTTACTGGTGGTGTTAAGCTGACAGTGAGTTTCCAGGCCGAT
>NZ_PRLH01000176.1 GCF_003013815.1 Cyanothece sp. BG0011
CAGAACTGGGAGTGGTTCTAGCCAACACGCTCTTAGGTGGAGGTATTGGTGCCGTTGGAGGCGGTTTAATCGGTGCCTTAATCGGTTGGGGCGTTCCCGAAGATCAAGCCAAATATTACAATGAGCGAGTTTCTGAAGGTGACTATCTCTTGCTTTTAGAAGGAACCGTTGAAGAAGTGAATATGGCTGAATCCATCTTACGTAATCACCACATTCGTAACTGGAATCTATATAATGCTCCCACAGGCCATGGTAGTCCTGTTACCGGTCGAGTTGTTTAGAAACCTCCAAAGTTGAGATAGGGGTAAAAAACCCCTCGTCATAGAGCCTTCCCTTGCTTTAATTGAACCCTCCACAAATTGTGGAGGTTATTTTTTTTATTAATTAATAATCTTATAACAATCATTAATATCCCGAAAGGTAGATGTTTTTTGAGTAAAAAAAAGCCAATAATATAAGTAGACTACATACTTATCTATGTATATTTATCCTTCTTGTATCCTTACTGACCTACAAAGTGCCTGAGGATTTTAGAAGCTATTTCGTTGTTACTCATTTTAAAATAATTATGAAATTCCCCTATTCAACCCTAAAAAAACTTTTTCCCTTGTCTTTAATCTTACTGACGTTTCCTTTAGTCTCATGTCAAGTCGAACAGGAACAACAAGGGCAATTACCCGATGTTAATGTCGAGCCTGGACAGTTGCCAGAGTATGATATTCAAGGACCCGATGTCAACGTTGGGTTAAGGGAGAAAACCGTCGTTGTTCCTAAAGTGGTCGTCGTACAAGAAAAAGAGACGGTTCAAGTCCCCTATATCGATGTTAATGTCCCCGGCGCAGAAAATGAAGAGCGTACCATAACCACTGAAATACAAGTTCCGTCTGGAGGTTATGATCTTGAAATTCAAAGTGTCTATGCAGTCGATAATGAATTATGGGTGATCTCTCAACTTACAGAAGAAAATCCCAATGCACCAGAAGCGGAAGTCAGAATCTCCGATCGCATTGTTATGAATGCTCCTAGTATGCCTGTACGACAATTTATTATCGGAGAGGCTCCTGGTAATTCCTACAATGAACAATATACCTTCATTAATAGTCGTCAGGAAATCGCGCCTCAATTAAA
Organism: Cyanothece sp. BG0011; assembly: GCF_003013815.1. Lineage (GTDB taxonomy): Bacteria > Cyanobacteriota > Cyanobacteriia > Cyanobacteriales > Microcystaceae > Crocosphaera. The sequence continues at coordinate 1,129 of NZ_PRLH01000176.1, forward strand.
TGCTGGAAAACAACTATACGGCAATCAACAAAAAGCCAGTCGATAAATAATTTTAATCAGGCCAAGTTCTACTTGGTCTGAAATGGATTTTGTACCATTTCTTTATCAACTTTTTGGGTTAATTTGTCTAATTCTATGACTTCCCCTTCATTCAGTCGCCAACCCATCGCGCCTAAATTTTGCTCCATTTGTTGATAATTTTTTGCCCCAGGAATGGGAATAAAACCTTTACACATACACCAATTAATGGCCACTTGTGCCATGGTTTTTTGTCTCTGGTTGGCAATTTCTTCTAACCCTTGAATTAAAGGACGAATTTTCGGCAACATTTGTCTAAAAAATAGACCCCGAAACCCACCAGGAAGTTGACCATTTTCTCGATATTTTCCGGTTAATAATCCTAAGGCCAAAGGACTATAAGCAATCAATTGTACCCCTAACTCGTCACAGACTTCTTTAACCCCTAATTCCCTTACAGGATAAGTGGATAATAACGAATATTGTATCTGTAAGGTGACAATAGGAATGTCTCTTTCGGCAAACCGTTTAACAATTTGTTTGAGTCGTTTGGGCCCATAATTCGATAAACCCACTCCTTTAACTAACCCTTGTTGATACAAGTCCCCTAACCCATCTAATAAAGGCCATTCTTGCCAAGGAAAATAATTAGCGGTTGGCCAGTGCATTTGCACTAAGTCGATATTTCTGCCTAACCGTTGCGCTGAAGCTTTTCCCGCTGCTACCATGGAGTGACGAGTCCATCGCCAAGGATAAGCAGCTAATTTTGTGGCGATACAAATATTATCCTTATTTGATCCGTCATATTCGTGGGTAAACTGTCCTAATAAGCTTTCGCTGCGTCCTTTTAGGGTTCCTGTCCCGTAAGAGTCTCCTGTATCAAATAAGATAACACCACGACTCACCGCTAGGTTAAACACCTGTTGTAAGTCTTGATCCATCTTTTGATTATAACCCCATAAAAAACGATTTCCCCAGGCCCATGTACCACATCCCATCCGAGATAATAAGAGGGAAGAATTAACAGAAATAAAGGTTTCTTGGGTCTTATTTAAGTTTTGGGGGGGTTGTGTGGTCATCAGTTTTCAGTTGATTCAGTTATCTCTCATCAGTTAAATCGTAGCAATTTATGATTACATTGGTGATAAAACTCACATTTTATTGTTAACACGCTCACTGTCTCAATGACAAGGAATAGTCATAATTTTTAAAGATCCCAATATAAAACAGAGGAGATAATTTTCATGATCAACTTATCTGATAGAGAAGTTAGACAAAAATTTTTACAGTGCAATTATTCTATTTTGTCCCGTTGTTTCTGGCATTTTCGTCAACAAAAGGGAGAAGGATTATTAGTGGTGATTGTTGATGAGTACGAGGGAACCCTAAAGTTAGAATACGAAACTAATTTATCTGAGTTGTTTTCTGAGAGAACCTTAAATAAAAAAGTTTATCCCAAAATTAACACCTATAATTATAATCAAGAGTTATTAGTCGCCTTTCAGCTTAAATCAGAACGAAAGATGAATTCTGATAATTGTATTTTACATTCCATTGGGTCGAGCAATTTTCCTGTTAAAGTTGCTGCTGAAGTAGCCCATGTTTTATTTCAAAATCTCCAAGCTGAAGAAGCCTTATGCACAGCTTAAGTAATCAATAAAAAGTATTTAGTAATGTGCTTACTTAATATTGATTACTGATGAAATCCTCTTTTATGATCAATTAACGACGGGGTTCGGAAGCTTCTATTATAAAATGTTCTCCATTTTGTTGATAAATCAGAACTTGTTCACCTCTTGCCAATGAATCACTCGGATGATGAAATCTCAGTTTTGTTTTATCAGATAATTCAATAAATAAAATACTACCATAAGGTCCAGATACTACCCCCGTAATCGTACCCACTTCATAAGGCGATTTTCTAGCGACACTTTCAGAATTTTGCTGTGAAGAAGGTTGTTGAATCGGTTCTGCGGGGGTGATTTTGGCAACAGAAACTAAGGCAATAATTGAAATTATGCCAACTAAAAATCCATTCATTTAATTGTCCTCAATGATGCCATGACTGAGGTTATGTAAGAAGGTTTTAACCTCAGTGATAACTATTTTTTCCTTTCTTTAACTTTAGAAGTCACACTTCATCTAAGCTATAAAAAGAAAATAAAATTTAGTTTTATTTTATTGATTTTAATGATTAATTTAGTTTTATTTTACTAAGATAAAGTATAATTGTAAATTAAGTTGAAGAAAATTGATAATAGTATTTTTAGACTTTTATGGTTAATTTAAGTTATAATTAATCTTGCACACTAAGAAATCTGAAACTATTTTTAACTCAGATAACGATAGTAACCACAAAACCTTTGGCTGGTTTATCTCAACCCATTAGAATAACCATTCGTGAAGAAGGAGTAAAACCTCCTTTAAATGATGTTATTGAAGCAGTTATCAAGTTATGTTTATTACATCATGGATCATATAAAGAAGCAGGAATACCGATGCCAATTTTTGCCTCAGATAAAATTGGATATAAATCATTAAAAGGATTGTTTCATGTACAGGGTTAAGGGGAAAAACAGTGGTGGCATTAAAATCACTAATATTGATATGTAGGTGGTTATAAATAAACGTAAGGTGGGTAATGTTAAGAAAAAGCTGGCAAACCTGAATCAGAAACTATTTGAGACATTGCCCACCCTACCAGTTTTATTCATTTAATTATGCCTACCTACTTACAATTAAATAAAAATTGTTAAACTAATAAAGATAAAAATTAAAGTTAACTATTAAAATCATGCCGACTTGGTCACAAGCGATCGCTAAACCCGCCGAAGAATTTCCCTTAAAACCCTTATCTATACTATCAGGAGAAATTCCTGATGGACTTAGAGGAAGTTTATACCGCAATGGACCTGCCAGACTAGAAAGAGGAGGCCAAAAAGTTGGTCATTGGTTTGATGGAGATGGGGCAATTTTAGCCATTCATTTAAGTGAAGAAGGGGCAACAGCAACCTATCGCTATGTACAAACAGAAGGGTATCAAAAAGAAGCTGAAGCTAACCGCTATTTATATCCTAATTATGGCATGACTGTGCCGGGTCTTTTTTGGAAAACCTGGGGAAAAGAAGTCAAAAATGTGGCCAATACATCGGTTTTAGCCTTACCTGAAAAATTATTAGCCTTGTGGGAAGGAGGAAACCCTTATGGTTTAGACTTATATAATTTAGAGACAAAAGAATTAGATAACTTGGTCAATTTAAAGGAAAATGAACCATTTTCTGCCCATCCCAAAATTGATCCTAAAACGGGTAATATTTATAACTTTGGCATGAGTATAGGAGCAAAAGTTACATTAAACCTTTATAAAAGTGATCCCACAGGAAAAGTGATTCAAAAATCAGATTATTCCCTAGAAGGTGTACCCCTTATTCATGATTTTACCTTAGCTGGTCCTTATATCATCTTTTTTGTTCCTCCGGTTCGTCTGAAATTATTACCCACTGCCTTAGGGTTCTCTAGTTTCAGCGATGCAATGGAATGGAAACCGGAACTAGGGACAGACATTTTAATTTTTGATCGTAATAGTTTATCCTTTATTACTAAAGGAAAAGCTGATCCTTGGTTTCAATGGCATTATAGTAATGGGTACGTTAACGAACAAGGAAATATTATCGTTGAAATAGTCCGTTATCCTGACTTTTCCACCAATCAAAACTTAAAAGAAGTACCCACAGGAAACATAAAAACGCCAGCAAAAGGAACCCTCTGGGAAATAGAAATTGACCCCAAAACCGCTAAAATGATCCGTCAAGAACAATTATTAGATAGGGGATCAGATTTTCCGATTGTACCTACTCATCAAACAGGAGAAAATTGGCGTTATACCTATCTATCAGTTCATCGAGAGAATGCAGATTTATCTAAAGAAATTTTAGGAGTCATTGCTCGTTATGATCGACAATTAAATAAGCTAACCGTAGCAGATATGGAAGAAAATTTATATGCGTCAGAACCGATTTTTGTTCCCAATACTCCCAACTCAGCAAGAGGATGGGTGTTAACGGTTGTTTACGATGGGAATGAACATCGTTCAGAACTAAGAATTTATGATAGTGAGGGGTTAGATAATCGTCCGATCTGTCGTTTAGGGTTACCTAATGTGATTCCGATGGGATTTCATGGAACGTGGAAAGCAGGATAATTAATTATTAAGGTGGCAGTAAAGTTTCCCCTGTTTTTCCTGTTAGTAACCAGAGAAAAGATCGTCCTCCGTCCCTAATAATTTTCTCAATGGGTTCGGGGGAATCATCAGAAGGAACCGACAAAGGTTTAAGGGTAATTCCTTGAGTCCCAAAAACAATTTCTCCGATGATTCTGGCTCGATTCATGTGATTATCAGACGTGATTAAATAAACACTATCAATGCCTTGGGCTTTCAATTCCTTAACTAAGGTGGTAAAGTTAGTTACCGTGTCCTTGGCCTGATAATCGAGATGAAGGCGATCGCCACTAATTCCAGCATTCGTAAATATTTTAGTCACATAGTTTTGAGGACTGCCCGAAGACACCC
>NZ_PRLH01000124.1 GCF_003013815.1 Cyanothece sp. BG0011
GAATACTGGGCGCACCAGACTAAAACCTTAGAATCATGACGAACCTGGGCTAAATCATGAAGAAACTTCTTAGGAATCCTTTGAAACTCACGACTATTCATATAAACGCCGGCCTCATCCATAACATAAATAGTCTTAGGGAGATCCATAAAACCATCAAGCTCTTCAGAAAAACGACAGCGGACTTTATTATGTAATATTCGAGAAAGTAACCAATAATAACCAGAATCTAAGCAATAATAATAAAGAGCCTCAAGATTAATGGTAAAGTTAAAACAAAGGTCATATTCTAATTCGTTGGCCGCTTCACAAATTAACTTAAAAGTAGAAAAAGATTTACCCGAACCTTGTGGCCCTATAATTCCAAAAATGGGAGGAAGATAAAACTTCATAATCTCAAATCCTTTAACTAAACTTACCCGGAATTGACTTAAATATTTTCCAAAAAACCACCACAGAAATGACTCTAGAGATATCAAGAATAACCATATAAGTGAGACGACCCCCAACAAAAGGTAAAGAATCACCAATCTGATCAGCTAAATCTCCTAAAGTAATCGGAGAGGAGGGAATAAAATAAGTAGTTCGATCTATTAAGTTACAAGCCCAGTCAGTATAAGAATCTAATGCAGTTGTTGGGGGAGGTGATTGAAGAAAAACATCAAAGATGAAAAACTGCATAAATAACTAAACCTCCTAAAATAGCGGGACGAATACGGTCATAAATATCAACAATGAAACAAGCGTCATAAGAATTATTAAAAATTTCTAACTTAGGACAATTACCAACACCATCACTACCAGAATATTGAGTTAAATCAAAAGGAAACTTATTACTAAAAGAGGAAACAACACAATTAAAAACCCCCTTTTGATCTTTTTCCTTCTCTCCAAATTTAGGGCCAATTTCAACCTCAACCTCTAACTCTGGGGGGTTCTCAGTTTCTTGAGAAAAAGAAGGAGGAGAAACAATTATTAAAAAACAACAAACTGTTATTAAAAATAATAATCGTTTTATCCATCCATTCATAATAAATTTTATTTAGACTAACTCAAAACTAGACGTTTTGAAGAACAACATGGCGAAAGGTACGAACAGCGGAAGAGATGCCCATAGGTAAAATAACCACATCAGTCATGACAGCAACCACACCAGCTAAGGTAATGGCGAGAGTAGTGATCTTATCCATTTCCTCTTGAAAGTCAACATTTTGAGCCTGAACAACCGTAGCACCACCCACTACTAAAGAAGTAGTTAATAAAGCTAAACAAGCATTGCGTTTTAAAGAATTCATAGGTAAAAAGACCTCAAAATAAGTAGGTAAAACCCCAAAATGGGGAGAGCTTTCTAGGGAATCGAACCCTAATTAATCACCAGAAAAGCTTAAACTAATGTCATTTTTTAAAAAGATAAACTGTTAAACTCATCAAACACATAAAACCTAAAGCAGCATAAGACGCTTCAATACCCCAATTAATTGAGTCACTAAAGAATTGAGGAAGAGATTCAATAGTCTCAATGGTTTCTTGAAAGTTATCAGTAGTAGGAGGAGGAGAACCACTAAATAGAAAATAATCAGTTTTTTTCATAATCACCTCAAAAACTTAATAAAAACAGCACACAGAACAGAAGCAGTAAAAGCAACCATTAAACCTGAAGAACCCATGAAGTCAAAAACAGAACCGACCAGATCCGAAGCAAATTGGGAACCACTTTGTCCCCCAAATTGAGGCATACAAAAAACAGCACCATCAGGGATAATATCGGAACAAATACAAGTATCTTCTGAAATAAAACAGCGATCCATTTTTTAAAACCTCAATAGATATTTAATAGCTGTAATACCAGCTAAAGCGGAACAGTAAGCGATGAAATGCTCTTCAATATGAGCAATAAAATTCTCTTGAACAAATTGTTTAGGAGCTTGTAAGTTTAGATCAGAGAATTCAATCGTAAACATTAGATAAAAAGTAAAAATCATTTTTTCTTTTGAGAGCGACGACGAGCGGAAACCTTACGGCTATTTTTAGAAGGCATTCTTTTAACAATCTGCCAAGCTATCATAGGAGCTACTATTATAAAAGTCACAACAAGCACAGCACCGGATTTAATATACCATTGAGCAAAATCCATAATGATGTCTAACATAATTAACCTCAGATTTTATCAGGAATCAGTGAATAGAAAAGATGAAGAAGTAGCAAAACTAAAATAGTAAAAGCTAACTTGATAATGAAAGGAGTTAATAAGGGCAAGTAATAAGACAAGTCAGGCATTTTAAAACAAGCTTCTGAAACCAGCCACTTATTATCATATTTAATATTTGTAACTGTAATATTTAAAGCTCTCATTAGTTTTATTAAACCAGAAATGTGTAAGTTAAGACCATCAAGACAAACCATAATTAACACCTCAAAAAGTAGTGAACATTTTAACTACCTTATAGATAATAGCAACACTATAAATCATGATCAAACATTCAAGAACTCTGTCTAAAAGTAGCTCTAGGAGTATAACAGACTCTTCTAAAGTCATAATTTTAAATCCTTAAATTAGTTTATTGTCATTGCACCCATGCAATTATTTTATTGCATAGATATAATTAAGTCGTAGAAACAGGAGCATTATTGGGGACAGATGGAAAGGTAAAAGCAGCTTTATGTTGTATCATCGTAGGCTTATATAAAGCATTCCCATTTCTTCCCCTAACCTGTTCAAAGACAACATCATAGTAAGCAGGAATCTGAGTAAAAACATCAAAAGTTGTTTTAATATTAGTCTCAATTAAAGGATAACCAATTAACTCAGAAGACTCTTCATATCCTAAGGGATCTATTCCAAAAAACTTAACCCCTCTCACTGGTTTACCATCTTGATCTTGAAAGTCATACTTTTTAACTCCTAGTAATAACATAAAATCGTTATTTCTGGGAATATCAAATTTAGAGATAAATTCAATATCTTTTAACTGGGGTTCCAGTCTACCCATTCTATTTCTAACAGGTCTAAAGGATAGTTTATAAGCTCCAGGAAGAGAGGAAAAGTCATCAATAGTAAAGTTTGGATAAACATCTTTAACAAGAATAGTATATCCTTTTTGTACTCTCGAATCATGTTTATCAGAAGTATTAAAGTAATACATTTTACAATAAGTAACTTCATCGCCGGCACGATTAGTATAAGATCCTGATTCAACCGATAAAACGATGCACTTATCCATAATTAACCTCTTTTTTGATTTCTTTAATGATGTTGTGATGATGAGGTTTAAGACGTTGATAACCGTTGTCAACCAAATCATTAATTAAGTGTTTAAATTCTTTGGAACCATAACCATGAAACGCTATGGCAAGAGTCGGAGCAACTTGGTTATAAAGCCAATCAATGGAACGTTCAAAACAAGGTTGAAACGGTTCTAATTTGACTTTGCGAAAACCGCCGGCCTCAGACCGTAAAGATTCCCACCAATTGGCACGGACAAAACTAGACCAGTAACTTGATGACTCAGTACCGAAGTCGACAGCCCCGGTAATGAACTCAGGAAGACAAAAGCGATCTACTAAGTAATCGTCGACAGCTGACCGCGCATGATCATTTCTTAGTTGAAGCTCCCATCGATGAGCAGGAATACCATGAACCACTTCGGCATCATAAAATCTAAGCACTTTCTCACCTTTACCGAAGTAACAGGTAGGAATAGGGGGACAACCGCGAACAATAGTAGATTCAATTAGTTGATAATAACGGACTAATCGATAATCACCTGATTCACCAAACTGTTTAACCTCTTGAAAAGAAACCCGTTTAGAATAGTCGTCTAAACAAATATCAAAACGAGTTATATTGAAACCGACAGACAAAGAAAAATTGAGTAATTCATGATATTTATCAGATTCTAATTGACTCCAATAAGAACCGGGAATCTGTACTAAAATCTTATACTGTGATGTTTCTTTGTCTAAACGAATACCCCCGAATAGTTTACCACGAACGGAACGAAAAGCAGTTGTGAATCTTTCACCACAGAACAAAGAATGTTCAAGAAGTGACCAAGAATCACCAATGGGCAACAGAGAACAAATATGATCTAAAAAATCAAAAACAATCTATCTCTGAGTTAAAGTAAGCAGTCCCCTGATAATAATCAGGACGCACACTTATTAAAGAAGACATAATAACCCTCAAGCAAAAATGGCTTAAGTAACAAAAGGGTAAAAATTAAATTTAATTTAGAATTAACCCCCTGTTAGAAACAATATACCCTATTACAAAACCTAATTAATCAATACAAAAATACTTAAATACTATACTGATAACAATATCTTATCTATGATTCAGTAATAACACACAAGGCTTTACATAACTATACATAGTCAAAAAATACTGATCACACTCGGCAATCACTCGCAGGCGAGTAATTGCGGGTGTGTTAATCAGGTATTTGATTAGGACTGATGCCGATGTCCTTAAGTAGTTGCTTTATACTATCTTTTAACCGAGTATTTTCTTCAAGCAAACTATTGATCTCGTCAACCAAACTATTACATAAATCAGTTTGAGAGGTTATAATCTGATGATATTGTAAGAGAGAGTTAACAACGTCGTCATATATCTCTGATTCCCCT
>NZ_PRLH01000081.1 GCF_003013815.1 Cyanothece sp. BG0011
TCGTATAAGGGGAGACCCCTTACCGACATTTAAGTTGGAAATGACAAGTTACATCTCCTTGAGAAGCATAGGTAATTAACGTGACTAATAAGTCTGCATTGCTATATTCATCTAGGGTTAAAAGTTTAAGCAATGTCTCTTTTAACTCTTCAATATCCCACGTCATAGAACCGGAACAATCAATAATAATAATACTGTGGGCAATATTCGGTTTACCTAAGTTTTCTGGGGTCACTTCTAATTGCTTTCTATCTACTAAATAGTAAGCTTTTTCTTCACCAGCAAAGTTATATAATGTAAATTTACTTTGATTAGAATTTTTAGATGTTTTAGCGGCCATCTTGGTTTCCTTTTTCTACTAATTAATGTTTTTAGTTTCATTTTTGTTAATCTAATTATATTTTTTATGAATATTATATTCATTGATAAAAATACTTATTTTTTAAAAATAGATTTGTTTTTTTCCGTAAATAAAACTATACTTGATTTTTTAAAATAATAAGCAAGTAAATAGGGACATCATAGATTATGTCCCTGTATATTATTAATTGGTTTAATCAGTATCTAATCTTATTGATTAGCAAATTGATCAATAATTTTTATCATTGTTTTATCTCCTAAACCTTTTACTCGACTAACGACATCACCACAAGACTTAAATTCTCCATTTTTTTCTCGTTCATTAATAAGTGTTTCTAAAATACTTGTTTTGATGCTAATAGAACGTAAATGAGAGGTAAGGGTTGATAAACTAGAGGTATTAAGTGCTTCTAAACAATCAATAGGTTTAGGTAGACGTTCTTTAATTTCTGTTAGTTGCTTATTTAGTTTTTCAATTTCACTTTTAGAAGTGTCTTGTACCTCTTTAAGTTGTCTTTCAAACCTCGCCTCAATATTATTTAAACGAGATTCCATATTTAAGAGTTTTTGATCGGAATTATCGTTTACTGTTGGTATAGGTGGTAAAATTTGAGGAGATTTTCGGAAAATTTCTATCTGTGTTTTGATAGCATCTTCCTTGTCGTCTTCAATAATAAAAGCACTGATCATTTCTCCCTTTCTGGGATCGATTTCTCTTGCTCTTACAGCAGTATAATATTCAAAATCTCCACAGATGACCTGATAAGATTCTAGATTTGTTTTCTCTAAAATAATAGGGTTGATAATTCCTTCTGCGTGTAAAATTGCTTGTGCAGCTTGTTCTATTTCATTTTCACTAAAATGAGAACGTTCTACGGACGAAGTAATTCTTTTGACAGACACTAATGCAATTAATAAACTCATTTATTTATCTCCTATTTTTTCTAATACTTCATCTGCTAAAATTTCAAATTCTTGTGCGGATTTAGAAGCAGGTTTAAAATCTAGAATTGAAACCGGATCAGGTATTTCTATATCTCCTACAATTTGCATTTTTTCTGCACATTTAGCTAAGTCATCTCTATCATAAATTACTGTCTCCATCATAGAGATTTCATAACGTTTAGGGATAACTTCTAAACGTTTTCTAAGAGTAGCTGATACAAATCTTGCATTAGTAGAAATTTTACACGCAAGAATGCCTAAAACTTCAATAGGTTCTCTTCTAATTTGTCTTCTAAATCCATTAACTTGTTTGACGAATTCTTTGACATTAGTTAATCCTTGATTAGCAAAAGGTTTTAAATCAGAAGGAATAATTAAATAGTCAGTAGCTATTAAAGCAATTCTGGCATACAAGTTTAAAGATGGAGGAGTATCGATAAGTACAATATCATACTTATCTTTTACCTTATCTAGTTTATCAATTAAAATTAAACGAGTATAATCAATTAGATTGAATTTATTTTCACATTCCATCAAATCAATATGAGATGGAATGACATGAATTTCAGGATTAGAAAATTGAGATTTTATAGCGACTTCTTCAATACTATAAAAATCCTCTGACTGCAAAACATGAAGAATATTACAGTCTTTAATATTATCAAATTCTTCATCTTCAAATTTGACTAAACCAGTGGCAAAAGTTGTATTAGCTTGACTATCTAAATCAATGACTAAAACTCGCTTTCCTTTTTTACTAAAAGCAGCAGCTAAATTAACAACAGTAGTTGTTTTTCCAACACCACCTTTATTATGATAAACGGCAATAACTTTCATGGGTAATTTTTTAGACTCCTTAATAGATGTTTGAGAAAGTTTAGGGATAGAAAGAGGTTGAGAAGTAGAGAATTTTTGGCTTAAACTCTCCTTACCAATCAAAGAATTAATCTTGCTGATATTGTTAGCGATGTTTTCGCCTTGACAATAAAAGATAAACTTTAATTTATCTTTTTCTCGTTGATAAATACGAAATTCTTTCCCATTGGTTAAAACCCCATAAAAACTTTTAGTTTTCATCAAATAATGTCCCAAACGACGCACATGATGATCTAAATTTTCTTGAGGGTGTTTCGCTTCAATGACAACACAAGAAGAAAGATTTTTGATTTTTTTAGAAGCAACGGTTAAAAAATCTAGACGAATATTGCCATAGATAACTTCTTGATACCAATTATCAGGAGAATAACCTAATTTTGGGAGTAAATATTGAACAATTAGCTTACTCTCTACTTCCCTTTCATTACGACAGGATTTAGGATGAAATTGCAATGGACTATTTCCTCAATAACATAAGATAGAGGATACAATTAAATAAGAATGAAGGTTAGGAACAAGTAAGAGTAGAATTAACTACCTTGAAACAACTTATTATTTTTATTATCTCTAAGTATCTACCGAATGAGAAACAGTGAAATCTCTGAAAAATTGCATTATATTTATTGTTTTATTTTTAACTTAAGTAAATTTACTGAGTGAATTGTAAAAATAGGTTAACATTCTAGTTTTAAGTATTTTTTGGGAATACTAGAGATTAAGTATTTTTTGGGAATACTAGAGATGATTAATAGCAAAATTAAACTTTTTTAAATAGTTTTTGTTGAAGTTCATTCATAATTTAATTCCTTCTTTCTTGATATTGCGATAAAAAGCACTATTTTCTTTTTCCCATTGCTCAACTGTAGTAAAACAGCAAACAATCAATTTATTATTTTCTAAAGATAAATCACTGATAAACTGACTAATTTTTTTATTTCTTGATAATAGTCAAAATCCCTATTTAAAACAATTAAAATATCAATATCGGAATCTTGTTTTGCTTCTTGTCTAGCTTGCGAACCCAATAAAATAACATTCTCTAAGTCGTTTCCGTATAGAGACTTTAAATAACGATTGATTTTGCTTAAAATTTTTTGTAGTTGACTTGTTAATACCGTTTGAGATTTAATCACTTTTTTGTTGATAATAATTAGTTAGCTTATCAAACCTATCCATCCTTATTATAACTTTGTAGGGGCTTAATATTATTAAGCCCTCACTCTCATCAATTGTAAAATTTTTGTTATCTTTTCATCTTTTTGAGGCTAAGAACAACCGACAATAGAAATATTGCCAGAGCCATAAGGAGAATCCCCAGTAAACTCTTAAAACAAACTCATAACAGCTATGAATTATTACTCATAACTGTTATGAGTTTTACATTATAACGAGGAAGGTCAGAAGGATCATCAGGCAAAGCCTCGACTAATTCTCGAATCAAGTGAGAACGTGATAAGCCCCAAGGTTGACAATGGTGATCTAACTTTTGGGAATGCAAAGAAGAGACGCGAACCCTTAAAGTATCACTCAACATTAGAATTATCCTCTATACCTAATTTATATACTAGCTGATAATAGTACGAATTAATTTTATCAATAGTTTGTTTTAAACGAAGATTATCATCTTTTAGCTGACTACATTGTTCTTTATATATGGAGAGTTCAGACTGCTTAGCGTTCAATTTCTCCCAATTGGATTCCTTAATGTCATCAAGAACCTTTTGATGATTCTCAATTAATACATTTTGTACTTCAGCATCACGGTTAATAACCTCCTTAATCTTAACCTTAAATAATTGTTTATAATAGTGAACTAAAATGAAGTTTCCCGAAATAAAAGCAGTAATTAAAATCTTACTGCTAGTATCTTGATAAGCCATATTCCAAAGAGCAATAACAACGGC
>NZ_PRLH01000132.1 GCF_003013815.1 Cyanothece sp. BG0011
GAAAATATACATTTTCTGTAGTTGCTATCAATAATTAACCCGAATAAACTAAAAAATAAAACTAGGATAAAAAATATGTTGCGGTCAGCTACCTTTGATACTTTATTGAGTAATTGTACTCACGTTGAGCAAATCATCGATCTTTGCACTCACGCTTTATATAACCGTTACTATCCGAGCGCATTTATTACCACCGGAATTGAGGCCGATGGATCTGATATTAGAAGCCTGTCTATTAATCACTGGACTGGAAACCAGGTTATCAAGGAGAACACCATTGAAGAGCAGCTTATCTGCACTTTGGTGACAAAAGTAAATAAGGAATATAAATATTCGGCAAACCCGTGGCTAACCGTTCAACCCATTGGGGCCAGCGATGACACCCCTAACGGAATCTTTGCTTAATGACTTACGCGCTACCAGTTCCGGGGGGTTCAGGCTTAGGAGGGTTATTTCCTAAGCCGCGTCTTCCTGGCCGTGGGATTAGTCGGCCACCGGGGAAAGTGCCAGGGATTCAAGGCTCTAGTTTGCAGTGGTTAACCCCGCCCATGGCTTGTGCTTTACTGGGGACTCATTGCGCTTTACCGTTTGATCATCCCAATCAGGGGGAAGGAGCTTCGGCTCTAACTAATTATCAAATTACCTTTAGTTATCGCAGGCAATACGATCGCGCTGCGATTCTTTATGATGAAAACGGGATAGTACCGGGAGATCCGGACGGATTTGCCATTGAATGGTCCGAACCAGGGGCGGTCGGGGAAAAGCTTTTCTATACGGTTGTTTTAGAAAATGCTCAGATTTTATCGATTGAAAAAAAATTGTTCAAATTTACCTCAAAGGGCTATCAAGAAGGATTTGAGATCGATTGGTTGCAAGCAGGCATAACAGAAAAAACGTTAAGGGTCACTTTAGCTTATAAGCCTAATCCCACAGCAGGCGCTTTTAAGCTATTCGATGCGAATTATGAAATTCAGAGACAAGACGGGGAAGAGGTAGAACCCTGGAAAGGAACCACTTTTAACCCGATTGGAAACTTCCCCTTATCAACGCCTAAGCCTAGAGGGGGACCTCGCTCTACCCAACGACCGATTAACCCCCCGTCTCCTATCAGTCTAACCCCACCCCCTGGTATTGCCGGGGGAATTAGAACCAACGATGCACCCACCCCACCGCCAGCCGTCACACCTAACCCCGAACCATTTCCCCTTCCCCCACCGGTTCAACCCTTAGATCCGCCTACCGGGCCGCAATCACCGACGGTTAACCCAACGCCTACGCCGATCCCATTTCCCGATGATCCGCCGCCTGGCATTAAAACGCAACAACCGCCAACAACGCGACCCATTACCCCGCCGTTTATTTTCCCCTACGGCGAGTTGCAGCCGTTGCCGGATCTTCGCCCCACTCCCCGTGATCTTCCGTTTGCCGAACCTCCCCCAAAAATCAGAATCAGACTCCCTGATTTTCCTTTAGCTCCAGATCCCCCTACCGGCCAGGTTGTGACCGGTGATCGCCCTGCCATTCCTTTAGGATCTGATGTTGGGCCGAAGCCGTTGGCTGAACCCATTCCCGGAGCGACAAACAGTCCGGAACCGCCTAACATCCCCGAACCCACTCAGATCCCCTTACCTCCTTTATTACCCATTCCGACCCCGCAACCGGACATAAATCCGTTTGATCTTAACCCTGATCCTTCTCCTGAAACTCAGACCGAACGAGATCGCACGCCATTACCGGAGTTAAAGCCAAAAGGGGAACCAAATAACCCGCAAGTCAAACCGCTAGAAATTCCCCAGGTTAAACCATTAGAAACGCCATCCCCTGATCCTTCTCCTGAAACGCAACCCAACACAGGAACCGGAACAGGTACAGGAACAGGAACCGGAACAGGTACAGGAACACAAACAGGCACTGGCACCGGAACGGGTACGGGTACAGGTACAGGTACACAGACAGGTACTGGTACGGGAACAGGTACAGGAACAGGTACACAAACAGGCACCGGCACCGGAACGGGTACAGGTACAGGCAGGGGAACAGGAACAGGCACAAGAATCGGTGCCGGCACCGGAACCCGAACACAAACAGGTACCGGCACACAGCCCGGAACCCGAACACAAACAGGTACACAAACACGGCGACCTGTAACTGTTTTGCCCCCTCAAATCATTTTAGAAACGCCTAATCCTGTGATTCAAGATGCTCCGTCGCCTTTAATTTTCATCAATCCAAATCCTTACAAAAAACCCCTTATTCTTGCAGGAACGGAAACAGAAATGTGTGATCCTTGTCTACAAAGAATTCAACGCGCTGTTAATAGAAATCAATCAGCCATTAATAATTTAGCTAATGCTGGACAGTTAGCCGACTTATATTTGTTAAAAGTAATTAACGATAAATTAGGACCCAAAGTTGACGGGGGGTTAAGTGGTTGGTTAAAACGATTCAGTCAATCTTTACGCCTCGACCGTGCCTTAAACGTCCTTAACACTATGCTTTTAATCCATAACGCCGCTCAATTATCCCGAAATTTAGGGGAAAGTTTAAGCTATTTCATTAATAGTGGATTACAAGTGGTTGGCATCAAAGATGAGGATGACACCCCCATTGATATTAATGGTTTGGTAGGGGGATTTGTTAGTGGAACCATTAAGGCAATTGTCGGGGAAGAATTGTATAACGGGCTGTCAGAAGGATGGAAGAAAACCAGCGCGATTTATACGTCAGTTGTGAATATTTATGAGCTTACTTTGTCCTCAATGGCAGGTATTGCAGAAGGATTAGAAATCGCCTCTCAATACACAGGAAAAATAGGAAACGCCCTTAAAAAAGGTGGGGTTATTATCGAAAATGCCTATGAGTGGATGGACGAAAACATACGGGTTAAAACCGGTCGGTTAGGCACAGTTCAAAAGGTTATTGATGACTTACAAACTGCTGAGGAAGTGGTCAGCAATTTAACCGAAATTACTGAACAGGTTAGAGAGACTCAAGAGAACATTGACGAGATAAAGAAAGAGTTTAAAAACGTGAAAGATAATGTAAGTGAAAATGAAGAAAGCAAGAAAACCGCAGAAGATACTGGCAAAGAAAATAGTCAATCTCCTGACCTTCAAACCTCAGATTTAAACAAACCAAATTAATAAAAAATCATGGTGTTACCTTTAGATTATAACGATTTTGAACACTTACAAAGTGTCATCCGTAAACTTCACAATAAAGAGGTTAGAGAGGCTTTCTCAGACCTGGGTGGAGACGAATGGCTTCCTAATATCAACAGTCCCAGAGCGAGTCTCAGACAAGCTTGCACCATTTATGATAGTGATTCTGCTTTAATAATGTTATTAAAACAAAATTTGTATTTTCTAACACTTAGAAAAGCAAAAGATTATCAAGCTCCTATTTTGGGAATGCCGAAAGGTTCCCTTGATCCCATCAGAAAATACAAACCTCAAATTTATTTATATTTTAAAGAAGATAGTGGGGATGTTGAAGAGGGGTATGGCCCCGTTGAGGGTAGAATTAGTTTTAGGTTAATGGATGAAGATTCTGAAAGTATTACTAAAACAAAACTAACCACTTTAGCTAATAAAATTAAAACTGAGTTTGGAGTTAGTAATGGTTACACATGGAAAAAAGGAAAGGAATATTATAGTTACACGGACAAAGAAAAAGGATATCAATTACAGATACTTGCTTTTAGTGAAACAGAAGCTAAACAATTAATTAATAAAGTTCTAGATATCCAAGGTCATACTTTTTCCGCTAAAAAGTTTAGGAAAAGTTCCAATGACGATCCTACATCGGCCTATCCTACCATTCCCCCTAATCAATCCATCCTGGGTGAGTTAGTTCGTGAGCCACGCTTAAGGCCGGTGGCAACGGTCCGATTTCAGTATGCGATCGCAAACCTTTGGGGAAGACCCCAACCGATCCCCTTGTACGATCGCACGTTTGAATATCTGAATGCTTTAGTTACTGAGTATTGATTTTAGGTTATGGTAACTTGTTTTGATTAATTGCGAAATTTGTTTAAGTGTCTCTCTTTAGCAGAAAGGCCTATAGGCCTTCCGTGAGGGAATAGAGGGCTAAAAAGTGGGTTACAAAGGAATTGATCACTTAAACAAATCGGATTAAAAATATCATGGGAAAAAGATTTTCAGACTTACAGGAAGTTTACGAAACATTATCCTTAATTAACTTTGATTTCAACAGTTTACCAGCCACTAACAAGTATCGCAAGTATAAAGAATGGCGGGAAGATCCTGACAAGCGCAAGCGCGCGGAATCTTCGATCAGAAACTCAGGACGAAAAGTCACCCTAGGATTGAAAGCTTTCGGGCTAAATGATGGAGGCGGTACTCTTGATCAAGTCAAGGTAAAGGTAGGCAGCCGCGCCTGGACCTATATAAAAGGAGTCGGTGGAGAGCCTCTCAGCACTTTAAACTTGACTGAAGCCCAGGATCTATCAGCTTATCAAAACATGATCAGTTTTAAACCGGCTAAAGTTGTCGCCGCCGTAAGAGAGACAAACGCAACTAGCCCAACTTCTGACATCACTGGCGTTAAGTATCGTAAAACAACCGGTCAAACTTATACGCTGCCTTTTGGAAAGGGCACAGGTGATTCTTTGACAGAATTTGGAACACAAGACGTGATCATCGAAGCGTATCAGGCGACTCATGTTGTAACTTTCTTGCCCGAAGTTATTCGGAGATCTTAATCATGAAAGGAGACCTTAGAAAATCGTTAATTATTTGGGGATCTCCTTCCCCAGATACGAACAGATCTGACATTGTTCTCAGACTAAATAATTGTCAAAAATTGATGGATTTATTCTTAGATGGAAAATTGCCTTTAGATGATTATTTAGACTTAATCGAAGCTCAAGGCGTGAATATGGATGATTACGCTGAAACAGTTTCTTTTAATTTAAAAGATTTTAACTTAGTTTGATTTGTTAATAATCTTTTTTTTGTTGTGTTTCTTTTTAAAGTAATTATGTCTGTCGAATATCAGTTTACAGACTCTTCTAAATGGTCGTT
>NZ_PRLH01000223.1 GCF_003013815.1 Cyanothece sp. BG0011
ATCGGGATAAAAAAATCCGGCACATCTCGCAGTATGGATGTCTCTCGAGAACATGGTTTAGAACCATCGATGGTAATTGTTGACCATAACAACGAGGAAACCGTTAAAGAAGTCTTAGATCGAGGATTTTGGGCAGCTTTTACCCTTTATCCCCACACAAAAATGGGTAATAAAAGAATGGTTGAGGTGGTGCGGAACTATGGTTGCGATCGCATTATTGTCGATAGTAGTGCAGATTGGGGCATAAGCGATCCTTTAGCTGTCCCAAAAACTGCCCAATTAATGCAACAAGAAGGCATTCCCGAAGACCATATTAAAGCTGTTTGCTATCAAAATGCTCTAACGGCTTATGGACAAAGTGGACAAATTAAAGAAAGTGATTGGTTAAATTCCTCTCCCATTGATCAACGTCACCTACATAGTGGTAACTCTGTACTGAGGGGACAACAACCTGTGGTTGAATCAACTGCAGAATCAGAATTCATTATTGTTTAAGACAGTCTACGATGAGAGCAAAAAGGGATCTGAGAATTAAAAAACAAGCAACATCTCGACTATCCTCAAGCTCTCACTTTCTTATCTCTAATTTTCAGTCAATCTCGGTATCAATTGAGCTAAATTACAGGGACGATGGCGAGAATCAAGTTGATCTTTGATAATACTCCATCCTGTTTGACAAGCACCGCTAGAACCAGGTAAACAAAAGATATAAGTCCCATTGGCCACGCCAGCCAAAGTTCGAGACTGAATGGTAGAGGTTTTAATTTCTTGATAGGAAATCATGCGAAATATCTCACCAAACCCTTCAATTTCTTTGTCTAAGAGGGGTTTAATAGCTTCTGGAGTTCCATCCCGTCCTGTCACTCCCGTACCACCAGTGGTTAAAATGACTTGAACAGACTCATCTGCAACCCATCTAGATATTACAGCACGAATTTGGTAAATGTTATCGGGAACGATAGTTTTTTCTGCTAACAAATGACCTGTGGCGGTTAAATTATCCACTAATATTTTGCCCGATTTATCATCAGCTTCTGTTCTTGTGTCAGAAACCGTCAATACTGCAATTTTTAAAGGTAGTAAAGATTCATTTTGGTTCATATTTAGTTCTTATCAAATTAATTTTTAAGAGAAATATTTTTCTACTTCTAAAACACTTTTGCCAAAACAACTATTCACAATTTTTGTCACGTGTTCGCTGTTTAAGTTAGGCAGATAATTACTGGTGGTTAATTCTAAATATCCTGAATCCCGATAAACAAAGAATCTAATTTTATTGTTTTCCCATAGCCAAACTTCAGGAATCTTTAAATATTGATATTTAGTTAAATCGTCGATATTGCCTGAAGTTAGATTTATTTCCACTGCTAAATCTGGCTTATCTTTGTCTATGTCAAAACAGTAAGCAACATCAGGTTCTTTTCCTTCTTTTCCTTCTTCTTTAAGAGTCGTTTGATTGTAGGTAAAAACAGGCATATTAAGATTACGGCAATAGGCCAAAATAATTAACCTGATATAATCACCAATCAATTCATGGTTACGTCCTGGGGACACAATAGTAATGACTCCATTGCGAAATGAAACTCGTTTACTGGGCAAATCTAAACTAATATATTCAGCCCAAGTCGTATTCGTAATTGTGGTGATGCGATCGCTTTTTTGTGTTCCAATAGTTAACATTTTTACTTAGGGGATATATGGCTAGTCTAAATCATTTATGAACAGTAACATAGGCATCCTGCCTGTTACAAGCTAGAAGCTTGTGCTACAGTTTTTACGATTCATTTAGACTGACTATAGTTACTTTGATGCTTGACTAATTGACAGTATCAGACTAAAAAATCTACATATTAGCCTTATTAGCGATCGCATCATCTAAACTCTTTTTCAACTCAGTCAAATCCATTGTACCAATATCTCCTTGTTGACGAGTGCGAATACTCAAAGTTTGAGTTTCAACTTCTTTTTTTCCAACTATGGCCACCACAGGAATTTTTTCTAGTTCGGCCTTACGTATTTGTTTACCCAAACGTTCCCCTGTGCAGTCTATTTCTACGCGATAACCAGCCTGTTTTAATGTAGCAACGAGAGCTTCCCCATATTCTCTTTGTGCTTCACTAACTGGTAACAAACGTAATTGAATAGGTGCTAACCATAACGGAAAATCCCCTGCATAGTTTTCGATTAAAATTCCGTAAAAACGCTCTAAAGACCCAAAAATTGCCCGATGGATCATAATCGGACGTTGACGAGAACCATCGGCTGCTACATATTCCATATCAAAGCGTTCTGGTAAGTTAAAATCGACCTGGATAGTGGAACATTGCCAAGTCCGTCCAATAGCATCTTTAATTTTGATATCGATTTTAGGACCATAGAAAGCACCGCCGCCCTTATCTTCAATATATTCCCAACCTTTGCTATTTAAGGCTTCTACTAACGCTTGAGTCGCCAAATCCCAACCTTCATCTGTCCCCACTGACTTATCTGGGCGAGTGGAAAGATTAACTTCATAGTCTTTAAACCCAAAATCTGAAAGAATCTTCTCTGTTAAATTTAATACACCAAGAATTTCTGAGGCAATTTGTGTGGGTAAACAGAAAATATGAGCATCATCTTGAGTAAAACCCCGCACCCGCATCAAACCATGTAGAACCCCAGAACGTTCGTAGCGATATACTGTCCCTAATTCTGCCCAACGCAACGGGAATTCTCGATAGGAATGGAGGTCATTTTTATAAGTTAAAACGTGAAAGGGACAATTCATGGGTTTGATTTGATAAGCCTGTTGCTCAATCTCCATCGAATCAAACATATTTTCCCGATAAAAGTCAAAATGTCCCGATGTTTTCCACAATTCTAAATTAGCAACGTGGGGAGTATAAAGAAGTTCGTAACCTCCATCTAAATGAGCCTTACGCCAATAATCTTCAATGATATAGCGCATGGTTGCACCGCGAGGATGCCAAAAGACCAAACCACCACCAGCATTTTCCTGAATACTAAATAGTTTTAACTCTTTTCCTAGTTTGCGATGATCTCGGCGTTTAGCTTCTTCGAGTTGTTGTAAATAAGCTTCTAATTGTTCGGGGGTTTCCCAAGCTGTCCCATAAATGCGTTGTAATTGGGCTTTGGTTTCATCTCCCCTCCAGTATGCCCCTGCTACGCTTTCTAGGGCGAAAGCATTGGGGTTAATCTCTCCTGTATAGTTAATATGAGGGCCCGCACAGAGATCCCACCAAGATACCGTAGCCGGAATTTTGATGGGTTTAATTAAGGAAGGCTCTGGTAAAGCACCTTTGAGCTTTTCGCCTACATTAGGCAATCTACCACCGTCGGGACTGCCGATATAGTAACGGGTGATGGTTTCTCCTTCGGGAATGCTATCTAAAATTTCTAGTTTATAAGTTTCCCCTAACTGTTCGATTTCGGCTTTAATTTCTTCTCTAGTAATCTCTTCACGAATAATCGGCAAATTCGCTTTAATAATAAAACGCATCTGCTTGGTAATTTTTTTCAAATCTTCAGGGGCAAACGGTTGTGGGCGATCAAAATCGTAATAAAAACCCGTATCTGTCGTGGGACCAATGGTAACTTTTGTCTCTGGAAAGAGGATTTGTACTGCCATTGCCATGACGTGGGCGCAAGTGTGACGAATGCGTTCTAATTGTTCTGGGTTGGCGATTGACAAGGGAGATTGAGTTAATTGGCTGACCACTGGTAAGTTATTGTAATAATAATCATTATCATAATAGCGTAAATTGATAATCATTATCGAAATATCCCCAAACAAATTAACTTAAGACTATGACTCGTCTAAACTTCACCCTGTCCGATGCACTGCCATCCTTACCGAAAAGTGGAATGCCAGTCACCATCATTACTGGTTTTTTAGGGAGTGGCAAAACCACTTTACTTAATCAAATTTTACAGAATAAAGATAATTTAAAAATAGCAGTATTAGTTAATGAATTTGGGGATATTAATATTGATGAACAACTTTTGATATCAGTGGATTCAGATATGATAGAATTAGATAATGGTTGTATTTGTTGCACCATTAATGATGGTTTAGTTAATGCTGTCTATCGAGTTCTAGAAAGAGAAGAAAAAGTAGATTATTTAGTGATTGAAACAACAGGATTGGCAGATCCATTACCCATTATATTGACTTTTTTAGGAACAGAATTAAAGTTTTTAACTCGCCTTGATGCTGTTATTACCGTTGTGGATGCAGCCGCTTTTGATACTGAACATTTTGATAGTGATGCGGCTTTAAGCCAAATTAGATATGGTGACATGGTTATTTTAAATAAAATTGACTTAGCAACTGAAGATAAAATTAATGAGTTAAAAGCATTTGTTGAAGATATTAAACCAGGATTTAGAATTTTAGAGAGCAAATATGGTAGAGTTCCTTTACCCTTAATCTTAGATATTGGTTTAACTCAAACAGATAACTATCAAGTTGAGATTTCTGAGTTTCGACGTAATAAATCGGCTTTTAATAATCATTTAGAAAATGATGGCTTTAATTTTATTTCTTTTGAAAGCGATCGCCCTTTTGAAATTGAAAAATTTGAACATTTTTTATCTGAACAATTACCTAATAATATATTTCGTGCTAAGGGGATACTCTGGTTTCAAGAAAGTCCCTCTCGCCATATTTTTCAACTGAGCGGACCTCGCTACGATCTCCAAGCTGATGATTGGACGAGTCAACCAAAGAATGAACTGGTATTCATCGGGCGTAATTTAGATAAGTCATTAATTCAAAAACAGCTTGATGAATGCCTCGTCAAGCTAGATATTCACCATCGATTTAGTTTATCCAATTTATTTTCTTGACAGACTCCTCCTGAAACTGAAGGAGTGGACTTCATGGGAAACTAAAAATATAAAAGTTTTGATAACGATTATCGTTATAGTATAATTAAGTTTTGTAAAGGCAATCGCTTCTCTTCCCCATGTCAGAGATTAACCAGCAAGGATTACCCGTGACCATCATTACCGGCTTTCTCGGTAGTGGAAAAACCACTTTACTCAATCAAATTCTGCAAAATGACCTTGATCACAAAGTTGCAGTCTTGGTTAACGAGTTTGGTGACATCAATATCGATGCTCAACTTTTAGTTTCCTACGAGGATGACATGGTGGAGTTGAGCAATGGTTGTATTTGCTGCACCATCAATGACGGTTTGGTTGAAGCGGTAAAACGAATCTTAGCTAGGAAAGAAAAAGTAGATCGTTTGATTATTGAAACAACGGGGGTAGCTGACCCTTTACCGATCATTTTAACTTTTGTTGGTTCAGATTTTCGATATTTTACACACTTAGACGCGGTTATTAACCTTAATTGATGCAGAAACCTTTACCCAAGAACACTTTGATAGTGAGGTGGCCTTTAAACAAATTGCTTATGG